>CAMOHL010000125.1 GCA_946615295.1 uncultured Clostridia bacterium | reverse complement strand
TTCAGAACTTTGGGTATATGCAGTATCGCTGTTTAAGAAACCACTTGTAATGTCAGCGGCTTTTGTAAAATTGCCGTTTTCGAAATCGTTTGTTTTAAGTTCGGCAAGAGGTCTGTTTCCGTTTGAATCAACTTCGCCATCCATATCTGTGTAGTTTGCTTGGAATCCATAAACATAAACAAGGGAATCTTTTGTGCAATCTGTAAGTCCATCAAGATAGTGCTTTTGAAGTGTTGTTTGTCCATCTTCAGTGTAATTCAAAAGCAAGATATCTGTGTAAGAAACAGCATAGTTTCCAACATCATAGAAGTAAATCTTTGCTGTGTGGATGCTTTCGTCAACAACAGTTTTTACAATGTCATCTCCAGTTGAAACAACAGGGGATGCGGCATTTTCTGTGTCATAAGAAAATGCTTGTGTGTAGTTTGAAGTGGAAAGATTTTTTGAGACTTCAACTTCATAACGATTGTAGTCGTATTCTATGTAAGGGATTTGGTTTTCTTCGCCTTTTGAAGAATAGTTTGAGAAAGCATAATAGTCAAATGTTGCACTTGGAGAAGAAATGAAATTGTCAAATTTGTTGTATGTTGCATTTGGGATGCTGTTTGTCAAATAATTGTCTTTTTTTGCAACATAGAATGAATAAGTGAGAGTTTTGTCATAGTCATAAAAATCTGAGAAGTCTTCAGATGCATCATTCTTTCCGTTTCTGCATTCAAAGAGAGTGTAATTGATTTTTACTGTGTAAATACCTTCAGTGACTTCGTTTCCATTGAAAACCATTTCAAAAGTTTCAAGTTTTGTTTCAGGTTTGTTTGGGAATGCAATGTCTTGATAAGTAATAAAGTCGCTTGTTTCCAAACCTTCAACAACAGTTCCGTTTATTGAGAGTTGAATGTTGTGGAAATTGTAGAAGTAAAATTTTGTTGTGTCGTTTTCGTCTGGATAATAGACATAATCATAGACACTGCTAAATTGTTCAGCAAGTTTTGAGCCATAGTCAAATGAGAGCTTGAGTTTGGAGTTTTGAGAATATAAGAAAATATTTGAAGAGATAAGACCATCTTCAACTAAAGTTTCATCATCATATTCTTTCACATATTCTTTTGCTAAGAAGTAGTTTGGCAAACCATCATCATCTGCCAAAGCACTTTTGTCATTCAAGTTTAGGGCAAAGATGCCTGCACTCAAAAAGCAAAATGCAAAAAAGATGTAGAAAATGTTTTTAAATAAATTGTTTTTCTTTCTCATAATTTTTCTCCATTTCAAATGTATTTTATCACAACGAAAAAATAATTCAAAATAAATAAGATAATATTATTATAAATATTTATAATATAAATAATACATCGTAAAACAGGAATTTTTAGCCATTTTGATAATTTAATTAAAAAAATAAATAAAAAATTGATTTCGAAATTAGTTTTTTAATTATTTTATTATTTTTGAGAATAATATTTTTATGAAAAAGATGACAAAAAACATTCTACTTTTCTTGAGTGCATTTGTGCCGATGTATTTTCTTATTTTTGTCAAACTTGTTGTGGAGATAATAAATGACAATCTTCACTTCAATGTGTTAAACACTCTCAATTTTGTCACACTTTTGCTTTTGATTGGACTTGGTATTGTTGGGCTTGTTTGGAATATCAAATACTCGTCAAAGAAAAGTATAAAAATTGAAGTCGTGTCAAGAAAAAATATAACCGATCAGCATTTTTTGGGTTATTTTTCTCTTTTTGTATTTTTTGCGATTCCACTTGACCTTTCTTATGTTTCTGCATATTGTGTCTATGTTTTGGTTTTGGTTATGATTGGAATTGTTTATATTTCAAATTCTCTTTACTATATAAATCCACTTTTAAATCTGCTTGGCTACAAATTTTTTGATGTCGAATTCAAATTTTTTGGTCAAAGCGAGCTAAAGCAGGTAAAAATGTTTGCAAAAATGGATATCCCACTTGGTCAATGTTTCATAAACATAAAAAATGAGCATTTTTGTTTCCTGAATCAAAATTTGTAAAAATATTTTGAATATGTTGAATTGTGTTCTAGATATATGATGTAATCCCTCATGTAGGTAGGTGGTGGGGTTATGGACATATCAAAACAAAATCTGTCAGTTGACACATCATGCATTTGTGTAAAAGAAATGGTAAGGAGTGCCATAGAATGTTGAAACTGAAAAATGTAAAGATTCTAGATGGTTTAGTGTAGAAGAGATTAAAAAGATCCCAAGAGATAATATGTTTATTTTATATGCAAATCTTGACAACCACTTTCATTGCGTCGCTTACAATCCAAAAAACACAATTGTTGAATACGAGTAAGAAGCAGTTTTAAACGGTCAATGTAAATAAACTTTGATAAGAAAGTTTGAGGATAACTGAATTGGTTTTTCTTTTTATTATGATTATTTATATTATAAATATATATATTATATAAATATACAGGGTGCTTACAATGCGATTTGGTGTTATGTCAAATCGTTTTTTTTATTAAAAAGTTGTCAAAACTT
>CAMOHL010000124.1 GCA_946615295.1 uncultured Clostridia bacterium | reverse complement strand
CTAAGTTTTGCAACACCCTTTCTAAATTCATTTTGAAGTAACTCACCAACTGTTGCAATTCTTCTGTTTGCCAAGTGGTCGATATTGTCTGGACTACCAAGTCCCATATCCAAATCTCTCATATAGGCAATAGAAGAAATGATATCTTCAATTGTTAAGTGAGTTGTAACGAGTTCTTTTGCATTTTCTTTGATTGCTTCTAGTCTTGCTGCTTTTGTTTTGTTATCTTTCAAAATTTGAGCAAGCAATGGATAGTAAACCAACTCTTCAATTCCAAGTTCTTCTGGTTTGCAATCAATAACTTTTGCAAGATCAACTCTTGCATTACCAATAATTTTGTGTGGCTTGCCATCAAGCATAATTCTAACTTCGTTTATTCCGGCATTTTGAATGTTCCAAGCAACTTCGTTAGAAATAACATCTCCTTTCTTAACAACAATTTCATCACCAATTTTGATATCTTCAGCTGCAACTTTATCTGTTATTCTTGTTGCAACTGAAAGCTTTTTATTGTATTTATATCTACCAACTTGTCCAAAATTATAATAGAGATTTGAAAAGAATGTGTCATACAAATATTGTCTTGTTGCTTCTGCATCTGGAACTTCACTAGGTCTTGTTCTCTTTGCAATTTCAATCAAACAATCTTCTTCTGAAATTTGTGGTTCTTTTTCAAGAGTGCTTGCAATGATTGGGTCATTGTCAAACAGTTCCAAAATCTTTTCATTTGTGTAACCACATGCTTTCAAGAATACTCCTGCACTAACCTTGCTGTTTGCATTGATGATAATCTTCAAAACATCATTATGGTTTTGTTCAACTGAAAGTCTTGTTCCTCTTGGAGAGTGAAGTGTTGCTGTGATAACATTCTTTCCGGATTTGTCAATAGTCTTTTCAAAATATACATTCGCACTTTTGATAATTTGGCTGATAACAACTCTTTCAACACCATTGACAATAAAGTAACCCTCTTCACTCATAAGTGGGATATCACCCATAAACACTTCTTGTTCAATAACTTCTCCTGTTTCTTTCAAAACAAGTCTTGCGTTAACTTTAAGTGGAGCTGTGTAGTTTTGTCTTGCCCTTCTACATTCTTCCTTTGTGTATTTTGGATTCTTTTCAACTTGATATCCTGTAAAATACAATTCAGCCTTATCACTATAATCGACAATAGGAGAATATTCATCTAGAACCTCCCCAATTCCCTTTTCCAAAAATTCCTTGTATGGCTTTTTCTGTATTTCCAATAGATAAGGTGGTTCAACAGTTTCGTCAATTTTTGCGAAACTATACCTTTCTGCACTGCCATACTTTACCTTTTTGATTTTGAGAGCTTCTTGCATTGATAAATATTCTCCTTTCAATAAAAAATAAATTATTCTGTTGTGATTTTTTTGTTTATATGTTAAAATATAAACATTAAATTAGTTGTCTGCCTATTATAAATAAGCATAGCACATAATATAATAACATATTTTAAAAATCAATGTCAAGGATAATTTTGTAAAATATTAGATATTTTTAATTTATAATTAAATACATTAAAATTATAGGTAAATAGAAATGAACAAAAATGAAAACATAAGTATAGAAATAAAAAATTATGGTTGCAATGCAGAAGGTGTGGGAACTCTTAACAACGAAGTTGTGTTTGTTCCATATTCTCTTGTTGGGGAAACTATTGATGCAACAATAATTAAGGCTAGCAAAAGTTTTGCTATTGCAAAGATATTAAACATCAATAACCAAAGCAAAAATAGAATTGATGCACCTTGCCCATATTTTTCAAAATGTGGAGGGTGTCAACTCCAACATTGCAAATATGAAGAATCACTAAAGATAAAAACAGAAATTGTCCAAACTGCGATTAAAAACATAGGCAAAATTGATCATAAAGTTAATAATATTATTCCAAGCAATTTGACATATAATTATAGAAACAAAATTTCAATGCCAATAAATCCAAAAACAAAAAAACTTGGTATGTATAGGCTTTCTAGCCACAATATTATTGACATTGACAATTGTCTACTACAAAAATCGTTGATACAAAATCTCATCAAAGTATTCAATACATACTTACAAAACACAAAAAATTCAATATATGATGACACAACAAAAAAAGGGCTACTTAAATCATTGGTTGCAAGAGAAGTTGAAAACAAACTGCTTGTAACTGTTGTTATCAATGGCGACAAACTCGATGATGTTGAAGACCTTGTAAAACTACTCAAAGAAAATTTTGATAACTTTGGACTAAATCTCAATATAAACAAACAAAAGAATAATGTTATTTTGGGAGATAAATTTGTTGATATTTATGGAGATAACAAAGTTGAAATTGTTGAAAATGATATAACATACTACATTAGTAATCAAAGTTTTTTGCAAGTAAATAATTACATAAAAAACAAAATCTATTCTGCTATTTTTAATGAAATTAAGGGCAACACTGTTATTGATGCTTATAGTGGTGCAGGACTACTCTCTGCAATGATGGCAAAACATTCAAAAATGGTTTATGGAATTGAAATTGTTGAACCTGCAACAAAACTTGCAGATGA
>CAMOHL010000123.1 GCA_946615295.1 uncultured Clostridia bacterium | reverse complement strand
TGCAAGAATTTCTGGTGAAACATCTTCTTCAACTGAAAGTGGTGTTGCAACAACTGAAACATCGTTGTAAAATCCCTTTTCAAAAAGTGGTCTAATTGGTCTATCAATCAAACGACTTGTGATAATGGCTTTGTCTGTTGCCTTACCTTCTCTTCTCTTGTATCCGCCTGGAATTCTTCCAACTGCATACATCTTTTCTTCATAATCAACACCAAGTGGGAAAAAATCCATTCCTGGTCTTGGTTGTTTTGCCATGGTTACATTAACCATAACACTTGTTTCGCCACAAGACACAATACAATGTCCGTTGGCTTGTCCACAATACTTACCTGTTTCGATGGTAAAATCTCGCCCACCGATTGTTTCGTGGAAAATCTTTCCTATTTCCATTCTATTTCCTTCCTTATTTTTAATAACCTAAAATAGTATAAAACAAAATTAAAATAAAGTGAAATATTTTTGTATTATTTGTAAAAAAAACTAAAAATTTTACTTTAAAACTACTTGTAAAATTTTTGTTTTAATAAAAAAAACTCAAATTTAAAAAAAAGATAGTCAAATGACTACCTGAAAAAGTTGTTGTCTTTTATTTCTTCTTTTATTGTTTTTAGTGCCTTGGTTTCTAATCTTGATATGTATGACCTAGAAATATTTAATATTTTTGCCACTTCTCTTTGAGTGAGTGCAGGAGTATTTTTTAAGCCATATCTCATACACAAAATTTGATATTCTCTCTCTGAAAGTTTTTCCTTTAGAATTCTATCCATAGTTTCTGACATTATCTTATTTTCTGTTTTTGATGCAAGTTCATCAATTTCGGAGCCGATTGTGTCTTCTAGTGTTATTTCGTTGCCGTCTTTATCTTCTCCCAAAGATTCTTCCAAACTATAAACTTGATTATGTTTTTTGTTTATCCTTATAAGCATCAAAATTTCATTTTCTATGCACCTAGAACAATATGTTGACAATTGACTACCCTTTTCGCTATTGAATGTGTCAACACCCTTTATAAGCCCTATTGTGCCTGCACTTATCAAATCATCAGCATCTCCGGCATTTGAGTATTTTTTTACAATATGGGCAACAAGTCTCAAATTGTGTTCAATCAATTTTTTTCTTGCCTTTTTGTCGCCTGATTCCATTTTTTTGACAAGTGCTTCTTCTTCCTTTGTTGTTAGTGGTTTTGGAAATCCTGTTACTGTCCCAACAAAACTCGAAAAGCACATAATTTTGCTCAAAAAATTTAAAAATGAATCTAAAATCATAAAACCTCTTTGCGACTGTGTCACATATTAGATTTATATGATTTTTTTTGAAATAATATGAACTTTTTTGTTATCTTTTTTTGCTTTTTTTCACAAAAAAAAACTGTGCTTTTGCACAGTCTTTTATTAATCTTTGTCTTCTTCGTCAAGCAATTTGTTGTATTCTTCAAACACTTTGTCAATGATGTTGTCATCTTCAACAAGTTTCAATGCTTCTCCGTTTTCTTCATCTTCATAAATTTCAAAAACGAATGCCTCATCATCAGCAACACCTTCAATTGCTTCAACTGGTCTCAAAATTGCATAAACTTCTTCATCCATAGGAATAAGAGCAATTTGTTCAAATTCAACAGCTTCATCCTTATCATTGTATAGAGTGATGTTATCTGAATTATTTTCATCAAACAATGCATCAATAGCATTTTCCATATTCAATTCTTTTTCTTCTACTTTCATAAACTCTCCTTTTGACTGTCTAAATATGTTTGCAATATCACAGTCGCAGCTATTTGGTCGATTAATCCTTTTTTTTGCTTGGTCTTCACATTTGAAGAATGCATTATATGTTCTGCCGATATACTTGATAATCTTTCATCAACAAAAACAATTTTTGCAGTAACTTTGGTCTTTAGCATATCACAAAACTTTTCAACATATTCACACATTTCACTTTTTGTTCCATCCATATTCAATGGATAGCCCACAACAATCTCTTGAATGTCTTCTTTTTTTGCAATTTCTGCAATATGATTTGTGTCTTTTGTCCATGTTTTGCAAAACAATGTTTCCAAATTACTAGCAAGAATTGAATAACTTTTTGCAATTCCAATTCTAGCTTTTCCAATATCTAGTCCAAGCCTATTCACTTCAACCTCAATTTTATTTTAACATAAAAGCTAAAAACATACAAACAAAAAAGGGCTAAAAAGCCCAAAATTATATTTTGTCAATTGTTTGTTTTAGTTTTTCTTTACCATCTTCAATAAATTCACTTGCTTTTTGATTATTTCTAACAAATATTGCACCTGCAACAAACCCAATTGCCATGCCTAAAATTAAATTATCACTCATATCCTTACCTCCACAATTGTATTATGTGTAGTATTTAAAAAAATATTTGTAATATATGGTTATTGTTTTTAAAAAAAAGAAATTACAAAACTGCAATTTCTATTTTTTTATTTATTCTTGTGATTTTTTCTTTTTTGCTTCTTTTTCCTTTTTTTTGTTCATTTCTTCTATAGCTACTTTGTAGGATTCAAGCACATCACTTGCTAAATATTCATATTTTTGACCAACACTTCCAATTTGTTCAAG
>CAMOHL010000122.1 GCA_946615295.1 uncultured Clostridia bacterium | reverse complement strand
AATTTTGTCTGTTTCCATTAACAATCCTCCTAATCAATTAGTATATTGTATAATCGAAACAGGTCAAATATTCCAAAACAAATTAAATTTTAAACATTTTTTGGACAAATCTTAACATTGCCACACAAAATTTCAGTATAGGAATAACTCATCTTTGTTTCAGTATTGTCATTAAGTTCAATCGTAAACACACTTGGGTAGATATTCATAATCTTTCCATCATACTTGGTTATTTTTTTTCTGCCTTTATTCACTGCAATTTCAACATTGACACCAACAATGTCTTTAAGTTTGTTTTTTACACTTTCTATAGTATCTAAATCTCTTCTCATAGCAGTATTATTGACAAAAAAAATAAAATTAAAATTATTTAACTAAAAAACTATTGAATTGAAGTTTTGAAAAAACTAGAAAGTTGACATTGCTAACGAATTTAAAATCAAAATGATAAATCATATTTTTTAATATTGACTATTAAAATACTCTTTGATATAATAAATATATAATAAGAGGCAAATATGATTTATAGAAAATTTGACAAAGAATTTGATGCAACAGTTTACAACATACTTCGCCAAGAAGGAAATGTCGTTTGTGATTTTATAAGTTATGCTTATGATATGTATAACGATTTGACTATGATCAAAAAATATGACAGAGAACTTTTCAACTCAATTTCTCAGATTAAAATTGAAAATTATATTGAATATTTTGAAAAAACCTATGCCCTATTTTTAAAAACCTGCACAAACATTTCAAATTGCAAAGATTATTTTAAAACAAACCAAATTGCGTCCAACAACTTTAAAGAAGATTTGTTTATTCAAAGTGATGGCCATTTCTCAATAAATGACAAATACTATGATAAATTGAACAAAATAGCAAAAAGTATTTTTATGCTAGAAAATGACATTGCTCCAACTGTTGAAAAAATTTGGGACAAACAACTCACCGACACCAGAAAAATAGATATCAATCAAAAATACTTGATTGCACTGTCAGCAAAATATAAACACAGAAAAAATGAAGTTGCTAGCGATGAAACAAATAGTTTTTCTAAAGATATGCCTTTTGAATATGCATCAATAAATACCAATGATTTTACATTTATTTTTGAAGAAAACAGAACATATTCTGCAAACATTGCAGGGTTGATTTACAAAATAAGTGGCGATGCAATAATATCTGCTTCATCAAAAGATTTGTTCAGTACTCCATTTAAGAATGGCAAAACTCCTTTTGAAATTGAAATTTATCATCATTCAAATGTTTTGAAATTATTTGAAAAGAATGGCTATGAAATGTTTGGCTATGGCACAAAAATTTGCACACCAAACTCTGCAATTATGGGTAGTGAAGTGAAACAAGTTAGAGAAATTGTGCTAGATAAAAGCAAAATCAAACCCGTTGCTGTATTCTATATGGGTAATGTTGTTCCTGAAAGAGCAAGAGAACTTCAAAAAGAATATAATTTGACAAATGAACCTATAAAAATTGAATCAAAGAACGAATTAAAGTTTTTAGATTTAGAAATGATTATTTAAAGACAAAAAAGAAGAGAATAAAAATTCTCTTCTTTTTTAAACCTGTTTATTTTTTGTTGTAAACTAACTAATCATCATAATCTTCTTCGTCATCATCATCTTCATCGTCGTCATCATCGTCGTCTTCGTCTTCATCATCATACTCAACATCATCATAATTTGTGTCAAAGTCATCATCATCGTCAAATTCTTCGTCATCAAATTCTTCGTCATCAAAGTCATCATCTTCTTCGCCGTCTATATTCAAATCACTATCATCAAGAATTTCATCATCAGTTGTGATTGATGTCATATCTCCAAATTCGTCTTCTTGAACTTCTTCATCGTCATTTTCAACATAAGCTCGCCAGTTGTTTTCTCTGTCGTCCTTATCGCCATTTTCGTCGTCGTCCATATTCAATGTTGTGTTATCCATCAAATCCTTTTCTGCCAAGCATTCAGAACAAATCTCTTCATCTTCCATCAAATAGTTTGTTCTGCAAACAGGACAAAGATTCATTTCCTTAACTTCTTCATCTGTCAATTCTCTGTTGCCTTTTGCCTTTAACTCATTTTGACAAACTTTGCAAAGTTTTTGAGTTTTGTCAATATAATTGAGTTCGCAACGAGGACATCTAATATATTCTATCTTTTTTTCCATATAAAAACTCCAAAAATAGTATTCATTCGCATTATAGTAATTTATTATGTATTTGGCAAGCATTTTATACAAAAAATTTTATTTTTTTTTAAACTCCTTCCAAAAGCATTTTATCAGCAACCAATGCAATAAACTCTCCATTGGTTGGTTTTTCATTGTTTGCATAAACTTTAACACCAAAGAGTGAGTTGATATTTTCTATCTTTCCCCTATTCCAAGCAACTTCAATGGCATGTCTAATTGCCCTTTCAACCTTACTGCTTGAAGTGTCAAATTTTTCAGCAATGTTTGGATACAATTTTTTTGTTATGCTGTTGATAATTTCTGGTTCAAAAATTGCCATTTTTATTGCTTCTCTCAAAAACTGATAACCCTTTATGTGTGCCGGTATGCCAACTGTGATAAATATGTTTGTT
>CAMOHL010000121.1 GCA_946615295.1 uncultured Clostridia bacterium | reverse complement strand
TAAAAAATTGATATATTATTTAAAAAAATTAAACAATTTTTATTATTTTTTACAAATTTTAGCAAAATTTATTCATAAATCATAAAAGGAGATAAATGAAAAAAATCGTAAATGGCTTAAACATCACATATAGATATGTCAAAGGAAAAACAGATGTCGTTACAGTTTTGCTTCATGGTTGGGGTGGAAACTTGAATAGTTTTAGATTTTTAGAAAATGATTTGATTTCAAAAAACTATTCAATATTGACAGTTGATTTTCCTGGTTTTGGTGGAAGTGATTTGCCAAATGAAAATTTTGAACTAGAAGATTACTACAAAATTATTTTGGAACTTTTAAGACAAGAAAACATATCAAAAATAAATATTGTTGCTCATAGTTTTGGTGGGAGAGTTGCAATACTTCTTGCAAGCAAAAATCCAGAACTAATCAACAAACTTGTTTTTGTTGATGTTGCAGGAATAAAGCCAAAGTTTAGTCTTAGCAAATTTTTTAAAGTTAGAAAATATAAGATTTTGAAATGGCTAAACCAAAAGGGAATTACAAAAAAAGATTTGTCTAAATATGGAAGTGATGACTACAAGGCAATGCCAGAAAAACTTAGGCCTGTTTTTAGCAGGATTGTAAACCAAGATTTGTCAGATGAGTCAAAACAAATCAAAGCTCCAACAATTTTGATTTGGGGAAAAAATGATGAGTCAACTCCACTTTATATGGCAAAGAAACTAAAAAAGAACATAAGAGATAGTGAGATTATTTTGTTTGATGGTGGACATTTTGCCTATCTTCAAAATGCAAACAAGTTTTTGCTGATTGTGAATAGTTTTTTAAAGGAGAACATAGATGCCAATATTTGATTTCAACAATCCAGATTTATATTTTTTGATTGCATTGAGTTTATTCAATGCAGTTGCTCTTTGCTTTTTGTCAAACAAATTTTTGCAAGTGATTCAACTTTCAAATTATAGCATTAAGCTATATGGAAAGTGGGTCAAAGACACAAAGGCAAGATGGGTGAGTAGAGTAACATTGCTTGCATTTTTGTCATTTATGTCAGTTTTTGCAACAAGTGTTTTGTTTAGTCAATTTTTAAAGAACAAAATTTTTGGTTACATGGGTTTGTTTTTCTACTTTGCATTTATTTTGATTTTTGTGATTGAACTTCACAAAATACCACAAAAAAAGCCACTCAAACTCACAAAAAAAATGTTTAGAATTTACATGACAAGCTTTGTTTTGTATCTTGCAATAACCTTTGTCATAATGGCAGTTTCTTTCTCTTACACAAGTCTTGTTAGATATTCAGTTATGGCATTAGTGCCAATCTTGATACCAGTTATTGTGCCACTTGCAACAATAATAAATTATCCTTTTGAAAGATTGATTTACAATTATTATAAGGCAAAATGCAAAAAAAAGTTAAAGCAATATCCTAAGCTTATAAAGATTGGAATAACAGGAAGTTACGGAAAAACTAGTACAAAAAATTATTTAACTCAATTTTTGCAAAGCAAATATAGAGTTTTATCAACTCCATCAAGTTATAATACACCAATGGGAGTTTGCAAAGTTGTTTTGAGTAAGTTAGATGAAAATTATGACATTTTTGTTGTTGAGATGGGAGCAAACAAAGTTGGCGACATAAAAGAACTTTGCAATATGGTCAATATTGATGCTGGAATTATCACAGCCATAGGTCCACAACATCTCGAAACATTCAAGACATTAGAAAACATCATTTCAACCAAGAGCGAATTATATCAAAGCTTGAATTAAGATGCTTGTTGTGTGTTTAACAATGCAAACGAAAACACAAAAAAATCATATTCAAAATGTGATTTAAAAAACAAAATTTCAGTCGGTCAAAAAAATTCATTCATCTATGCAAAGAATATAGTTGCAACAAAAAATGGACTTGAATTTATTGTTTGTTACAACAAGCAAGAATACAAGACGGAAACAAAATTGCTTGGCGAGCATAATGTTGAAAACATTATGACAGCAGCAGCAATGGCAATGCAATTTGGGCTCACAATAAAACAAGTTTTGAACATTATTCCAAAATTAAAACCTGTAGAACATCGTCTTGAACTCAAGAAATTAGACAACAACATTTTGATTATTGACGATAGTTTCAACAGCAATATTCAAGGCACAGCAGTTGCTCTAAAAACCTTGAAGTTATTTGAAAACAACCGAAAAATCATTGTTACTCCGGGACTTGTTGAACTTGGAAAAACTGAAAATTTTGAAAATGAAGAACTAGGCAAAAGGATTGCTGATGTTTGTGATATTGCAATTTTGGTTGGAAAAAATCAAAGTGAAAATATCAAAAAAGGATTATTAGAAAAAGGCTTCAAACAAGAAAACATAATTTGCAAGGAAACACTTTTTGAAGTTACAGACCTATTCAAAACACTCCTTCAAAGTGGCGATGTTGTTTTGCTAGAAAATGATTTGCCAGATAACTACAAATAGTTTTGCTTTGTCAAGTTGTATGATATTTTCTTTTAGTAAAAAAATTTCTTTTGATTTGAAAACTTACTTTTGATTTGTTCAAAGTAAGTTTTTTTAACAAATTTTATTTTGTGAGCATACAAACATATATGAAACAAAATTTAGTAGTTATTTTTGGTGGAAAAAGCAC
>CAMOHL010000120.1 GCA_946615295.1 uncultured Clostridia bacterium | reverse complement strand
GAAAGATGCTGATTTGAGTGTTCACAAAAAGAATGGAAAATTCCAAAAACAATAAAAACAAAAAGTAGATAACAATTTGCTTATCTACTTTTTTTATGAAAAAAATAACAAGACAATTGCAAATTTTTTGTTAAAAACAATTCTTTTGTCGAATATAAAAAAAATAGAGTAAACTTGTTTTATTTGCATAAAATAAAATATATGGATACAAAAATGTGGGAATTGTCGCTTTATTTTTCAAGGGATTTGTTGTGCTATTTTAACAATTTGCAAACCAAGCTCAAACAAATGTTTAAAGACAAAAAAAATGTTGTAAGTATTTCAATTTGCGAAAATGGTTATGTTTTTTTGTTAGCACTAGAAAACACAACATACAAAAAGTATATTTTGACTATAAAAGAAGCAATTGCTGAAATTATTTTGTGTTATTACAAGCCAAAAACAATAATTGATTTTATAGACAATATTAATATAAAAAATCAAGATGATATAATTTTGATAGATATTCTAACGAGCTTTGATTTTTATGAAAACAAAGCTGAAATTGTCAAAAATCTTTCACTAATAAATAAATTGTATTTAGATTCTTTTGTGTATTTTAGACTTCAAAAACTTTTGTTAGACTGGAAGGAGACAGCAGAACTTGTCAATGAAAATCCAATTTTTATGCGAGATAGATCCATAAAAAAAGAACTTATGAAATTTTTGATGGAAGGCATTTCATCTAAATATGAAAAAATTGATATCAAAAAAGATACTGCAGAAATATTCCTAAAATCCAACAATTCTGTTTTGAGTAGCAAACCAATGTTCTATTCACAAAACAATTATGATAACATTTTGTTTACAATAATAAACAATTACCCAAAAAACATTGAAGTTGAAGATTATAAAAATTTTGATGTAAATTTTATACAAAATCTGTATGATTTGTTTGGCAATCGCCTAACCCTATCATAGCAATAATATTTTTTTGCTATAATAAAGCATTAAAAAAAAGCAGGATTTCCTGCTTATTTTTTGCCGTTTACATTCATTAACAATATGTCAAGATACTTAAAGAATTTGTTTATCTGCCAAATTTTATTATCACTTGAAATAGAAACTCGTATCGTTCCACCATTTTCAATTGTTCCAAGTTTTTTATGGCAAAGTGGTGCACAATGCAGTCCTGACCTTATGCAAATATTTTTGTCGTTAAAATAATTGACGACTTCACTTGTTGAAATATTGTCAACAGTAAACGATACAACTCCGTTATAGCAATTCTTCATAGTATAGATTTTTATACCTTTTCTTAAATAAAGTTTATCTAAAAAATATTTTGTAAGCTTTTCAATTTTTTTGTTAATCTTTTCAAAATGTTTGTTTAGATATTTCAAACTCGCATTTAAAGAAAATATTGCAGGAGTAGGACCTGTTCCAGCCTCCAAACTTTCAGGATAGTTTATTGGTGGCAACAACTGTTCACTAAAAGTCCCTGTTCCTCCAAATTTTAGTGGATTTATTTTCACAGTTTCATCAAAGAGTAGAGCACCCACTCCTTGACATGCAAGCAAACCTTTGTGTCCTGCAACAGCAAGCATAGAGATATTCATTTTTTGCATATCAATCTTTTTATGTCCTGCACTTTGGGCCGCATCAACCAAAAATAGTATGTGCTTTTTTTTGCAAATTTCTCCAATTTTTGAAATATCACTAGTTGCTCCCGTAACATTGCTTGTGTGGTTAACAACAACGAGATATGTGTCTTTTGTTATTGCCTTTTCAATATCCTTGGAGTCAGTCTTACCTTCGTTGTTGGTATTTACAATAGTTGCTGTTATTTCTCCTTTATTCTTCAAGAATTCTATTGGTCTTGCAACTGAATTGTGCTCATTGCTTGTGTAAACAATATGTCCACCCCGTTTGACAGTTCCCAATATTGCCATATTCAATGCTTCGGTGCAACCACTTGTAAACACAATATTATTTACTGATTTTGCATTAAAAAAGTTTTTTAGTAGCATCCTTGTTTCAAATACAACTTTGCTAGAATTTAATGCAATTTTGTGGCTACTTCGTCCGGGATTAGAACAATATTTTTTGCAAAGTGCTTTTAAACTTGCAAGTTTTGCAGAAAATGGCTTTTTGTTTGTTGTTGATGCATTGTCAAAATATATCATAACACCTCTCAAAATCACTTTTTTTATTTGTCAATAATATTATATTATAGTGCAATATAATTTGTTAAATTGCACAATTCAAATGATGAGGTGGAGTATGGTTAGTTATGTTATAGCAGTTTTTTCTATTAGAAGTAGCACAATGGAGTTTTCTTTGCTTCTAAAAAATAACGGAATAAGAAATTCTATAATAGAAACTCCAAAAGCAATTTCTGCAAGCTGTGGAGTATGTGTTAAAATAAGCGAAAATGATGTGTTTAGAGCAAGACAAATTTTGAATGTTTATGGGGTAAAAAATTTTGTAAATTTCTACATTGTAAGTAATAGTTTTGGAAGACTTATGCTAAGACCATATAGATTTTAAAAATAAAAAATAAAAGTTGTTAAAATTTGTGCAACTTTTATTTTTTTTATGTTATAATAACTCTATGAAAACAAAAGACAAGCAAATAGCTGCAAAAAACTATCTTGACGAACTATATCCTAATCCCACTTGTGAATTAAATTTTAGTTCAGCATTTGAA
>CAMOHL010000119.1 GCA_946615295.1 uncultured Clostridia bacterium | reverse complement strand
TATTGATAACGAAAGATTTTCGTTTTTTTTTAACTAAATAATGTAAACAAAAAATTTTGCAAATTTATATATACTTTTTTTGTAACACATTTTTTTAGAAAGTTTCATAGTATAGAGTATACGGGAGAAAAGGAGGTAAATACTATGTCATTTTTTTCAAGCAATAGGGAGAATCGATGTCCCGGACCTATTGTAGGCAATCCACTCAATGGTTTGTGTGAGAAAGTATGTATCCAAACAAAAAAAGTGTTTGATAGTTGTATGAATCAATTTGAAGCACAAAATGTTAATGTTACAGTTGATACAGATACATACAATCCGGAAAACCCAACATTCCCACTCACTTTTGTTGGATGTGTCAGCACAGGTGAAAGTGCAACTACAAGCAATTTGACAATAACAAGATTTGACGACCGACCAAACTTTGCAAGAGTTTCGGTTGATGTAAATATACCTATCACCATAAGTTACACCGATGCAAATGGTGTTGACGGAACTGCAACTGGAAATTTGGTGGTTAGTGAAGATGTTGTGATGTGTGTGCCACAAGCATCAATCATACCATTCACAGTTGAAGCATTTGGTGCAGCCGTTTGCTCTGATGGTAGATTTGTTGGCGACAACACTTTTGAAATAACAACTTGCACAACCGTAATTTTGAGAGTTGTTGTAGAAGCTGAACTTTTGGTTCCTAGCTATGGCTATTGTCAAATTCCACCTTGTCAAGAATATTCAAACAATATTTGTCAAGGCACATTTAATTTGCCATTATACCCAACAACAAATGGTTAATTAAGGATAAACAAAAATAATCTCCAAAAGGAGATTATTTTTTTATACTATATTATTCTAGCAAAACAATATTTACACTTTTGGAACAAATCTTTCAAACACAACATTGTCTGCAAATTGAATTGCTTTGATATATTTCTCTTGACTGTCCACTGTCCATGTAAGAACTGGAACTTCCAATCTCTTTGTCCACATGTTTGGCAAAAAGTTTATGTCATAATTTACAAAATCATAGTGAGCAATTTTTTTTGTTTTTAATCTTTTCAAAAGTGCTTTACTGATGATATTCAATTTTTCACCCTTAAAGAATCCTGAAAGTTGACCTCTCCAAATTTCTGGAGCATTTTCATAAAACCATTTCAAAACAAATGGATCAAAACTTTGAACAACATATTCGCCGTTATAATTTTGTAGCAAATCCAAAATTTTTGCTTCGAGTTCTCCTACTTTTTCGTGATGTTTTATTTCAATGAGAAGTGGAACCTTGCCGTCAACAAGTTTTAGAGTTTCTTCAAATGTTGGAATTTTTTCTTCACTATCAAGTAGTTTTATTTTTTCAAATTCTTCCCTACTCAAATTTTGAATATACTTATCTTTTCCTGTCATTCTGCTCATTTTGCTATCATGAAAAACAACCGGTGTTCCATCTTCTATTGCTTGAACATCAAATTCAATTCCATATCCATTCTCTACAGCAAGTTTAAAAGCTCCTAGACTGTTTTCTGGAACTTCTTCGTTCCAAAATCCTCTATGTGCAAACATTTTGTTTGTCAAAAAACTCTCATATATATTTTGACCTTTTTTGTGTCCAAAATATATTTTTTCCTCATTTACGGGTTGTTGATTTTGAGCTTCTTTTTCAATGTTAGCATTTTCTATTTTTTGTTCTTGTTCCAAATTTTCCATATTCACCTAGTTTATTTTAGCATATAAAAAAACTTTATGCAAATATTTATAGATTTTATCGTTGCATAAATTATTTTTTTTAGATATAATTATTAAGAAAAACAAAGAAAACTAACTTGATTAGGAGAAAAAATGACCGATAAATCAAAGATAAGAAATTTTTGTATCATAGCACATATTGACCATGGCAAAAGCACTCTTGCAGATAGACTTATTGAAAAAACCGGCACTGTTGCAAAAAGAGATATGAAGGAACAACTCCTTGACAATATGGAACTTGAAAGGGAAAGAGGCATAACAATAAAGTTAACACCAACTAAAATGAACTATAACTATCATGGTGAAAACTACGAACTAAATCTTATTGACACACCTGGACATGTTGACTTTTCATACGAAGTTTCACGAAGTTTGGCAGCTTGCGAAGGTGCAATTTTGATTGTTGATGCAACACAGGGAGTTCAAGCACAAACACTTGCAAACTTGTATCTTGCAATAGACAACAATTTGGAAGTTTTGCCTGTTATCAACAAGATTGACCTTCAAAGTGCAGATATCCCAAATTGCATAAAGGAAATTGAAGATATTTGTGGACTAGATGGACAAACTGCTCCTCAAATAAGTGCAAAAAATGGAATAAATATAGAAAGTGTTCTAGACAAAATTATAACTGACATTCCTGCTCCAAAAGGAGATGAAAATTCACCACTCAAAGCATTGATATTTGACAGCTACTATGACAACTACCGTGGTGCTATTTGTATGGTTAGAATTAAGGAAGGAAAAATCAAGCCACATCAAATTATAAAGATGTATTCAACTGGAACCGAATATGAAGTTGTTGAAGTTGGATACTTTGCCCCTAAATGTGTTGCAACAGATGAACTTGTTGCAGGAGAAGTTGGATATATTGCAGCAAGCATAAAAACAATAAGCGACATTAAAGTTGGCGATACAATATACAAAAAAGATGAACCAATTGACAAGCCACTACCTGGCTACAAAGAAGCAGTGCCAATGGTGTTTTGTGGAATATTTTTGGAAGATGGTAGCAAATATCAAGAACT
>CAMOHL010000118.1 GCA_946615295.1 uncultured Clostridia bacterium | reverse complement strand
AAGTGCTCATAATTGCAACACCAACAACACCTGTGTATGCTTTGAGTGATGAATCAATGATTGTGTCATTTTCAATTTTTAAGTATAATTTAAAAACTTCATTTGTTTTTTCATTTGTGTAAACACCAACACCACTTGCACTGTTAAGAATTCCAACATTTTCTGCATTTGCGAACAAATTTATTACTTTTTCACTATACATAATTATTTATTCTCCTTATCCTTTGATGATTTTCTAAGTGGTGAAAGTTCTCTGAGTTTTTTAACCAAAACAACAAGTTTGTCAACAACAAAGTCAATGTCTTCTTTTTTGATGTTTCTACCAATACAGAAACGAAGTGAACTGTGCATTTGTTCTGGTGTTTTTCTCATTTCTTTCAAAACGTGACTTGGTTCAAATCTTGTGTCAACAGGTGTAACACAAACGCCATTTAAGTCAAGCATAACTGCAAGTGCTTCGTTGTCAACACAATCAAATGTGAGATTTGCTATGTTTGGAAGACGTTGATATTGATGACCATTGAGTGTTACATTTTCAATCTTTTCCATAACATTTCTAACAAAGTAATCTCTAACAATTTTGTGTTTGTGAACATTTTGATGAATGTCTGCTGTTGCAAGTTCAATTGCCTTTCCAAAACCAACAATTCCCGGAACATTCAAATTTCCTGCTCTCTTGCCGTTTTCTGCATTGTCACCATACATAATGCTTTCAATTTCAATGCCATCTTTCACAAACAACGCACCAACACCTTTTGGTCCATAAATAACATCACTTGAAAGTGTCATTGCATCAATTGGAACAATCTTTACATCAAGTGGCATAAATCCAACTGCATAAGTTGCGTCACAATGGAAAATGATGTCTTTTTCCTTTACTGTTCTTGCAATGGCATTCAAATTTTGAATTGTTGCAACTTCACCATTTGCTACTTGACAACTAACAAGAATTGTGTCTCTTTGCATTGCTCCCATAATTTGACTTAAACTTACAATGCCATTGTCATCAGTTCCAACATAAGAAATAGTGAAACCTTCTTTTTCTAGTTGTTTGCAAGCAAGCAAAATACTTTTGTCTTCAACCTTTGAAACAATGATATGTTTTCCCTTTTCTTTGTTTGCTCTTGCAAGACCAAGAATTGCCCAGTTGTTTGCTTCAACCATTCCACTTGTGAAATATATTTCATTTTTTTCCGCATTGATTGCCTTTGCAACTCTTTGACGAGCTGTTTCAACATATTGATTTGCAAGTCGTCCATAGGCATGATTTGACAATGGATTTGCATAAATTGAGTTGAAAACAGGCATCATTTCTTGCATAACTTCACGATTTACGTAAGTGGCTAAGCAACTGTCAAAATAAATAATTTTGTTTGTCTCTTCCATAAAATCTCCTTAAATGTGCCAAAATGCACCATAATCAAATATATTTTAGAACAAAATACTCAAAAAGTCAATACACAAGCACAAAATATATTCATATTTTTTAATTTATAATATAACATATAGCCACTTTTGTTTTTTGCATAAAAAAAATGGCAAAAGCCATTTTGATTATTTATGTTGATTTACAAAATCAAGCAAGTCATCATGATTTAACAAACCAATATGTCTTGCAATTTCTTGACCATTTTTGAGAAGCACCAATGTTGGAATGCTCATAACTCCAAAATTTTTTGCTGTTTGATTACATTCATCAACATCAACTTTAAAAACATCTACTCCTTCAAGTTCTTCACTAACATTTTCAACGATTGGTCCAAGAATTTGACATGGTCCACACCAAGTTGCAAAAAAGTCAACAAGAACCAAATTGTCCTTGTTTGTTTTTTCTGCAAAATTTTGGTCATTCAAATGTTCTAATTCCATAATATTCTCCTTTGTGCCAATGGCACTATTTGCACTGCCTAGCAGCGATTTTTATGTTATTTTTGTTACTCAAAATTTTTTTTTAGCAATACTTATCAACTTTTATTGTTTTATCAATTCGTTGATAACATAAGCCCCAATTTTTATGCCAGCCATTGCTGGAAAGTATGCAATACTTCCAACAGGTCTTTGTTTTTTTGCTGGTTGTTTTGTTGAACAAACAACAGTGTGTTTTATTCCAAATTTTTTAAGGTTTGTCCTAATAACTCTTGCCAAGTTGTCATAAGTTGTTTTGCTTATGTCACAAATTTCAAATTCAGGAACTTCTGACCTGTTGCCTGCTCCCATACTTGAAATGATTTTTATGTTGTTTTCAACACAATATTTTATGAGATATGTTTTGCTTGACACCATATCAATGCAATCAATAACATAGTCATAATTTTTCAAATCAAATTCATCTATGCAATCAACTTCAAGTTTTTTTGAAATTGTTTTAACATCACAATTTGGATTGATTGACAAAACTCTTTCCCTTACACAATCAACTTTGAGTTTGCCTACTGTGTTTATGGTTGCAATGATTTGCCTGTTTATGTTGCTTTCACTTACAACATCAAAATCAACAACTGTGATATGACCAACATTTGTTCTTGCAAGCATTTCAACAACATAGCCACCAACACCACCAACTCCAAAAACAATAACTTTTTTGTTTGAAAGCTTGTTTACAGCATCTTCTCCAATGACTAAAACCGTTCTTTCGTTTATATTCATTTTTATCCTTTTTTTGAAAAAAATTACACAAAATTACCAAAAAATTACGCAAAATTGTTAAATTTTTAGTGTTTTTTATAAAATTTCATCAATAATTTATAAAATTTAAAGTAAAACTATGTTTCGTATTT
>CAMOHL010000117.1 GCA_946615295.1 uncultured Clostridia bacterium | reverse complement strand
TCAAAAATGCTTGTTGTAGATGATGGAGAAGTGCTTATTGATGGTGTCAATATCAATGATTTGGACAAAAAGACACTTAGAAATGCAATTTCGCTTGTAAATCAATTCCCTTACATATTTGATATGACAATAAAGGAAAATTTGCTTTTGGCAAAGGAAGATGCGACAGATAGACAGATTAAAACTGCTCTGAAGCAGTCATCACTGATGGAGTTTGTTAACTCACTTCCAAATGGTATTGACACAAAAGTTGGTGAAAGTGGAATTAAACTTTCTGGTGGACAGAAGCAAAGATTGGCTATTGCAAGAGCACTTTTAAGAAAGTCAAGTATTATAATTTTTGATGAAAGCACAAGCTCGCTTGATAACTTTGCTCAAGAAGATGTGAAGAGAAGTATTGACAATATTAAAGGGAAAAGCACAATTATTATTGTTGCACACAGGCTTTCTACAATTAAAAATGTTGATAAAATATTCTTCTTAAATCAAGGCAAAATTGTTGATAGTGGAACATTTGAAGAGTTATACAATAAGAATGAAGAATTTAAGGCGATGTTCTTGGTAGAAAACTTATAGAAAAGATGGTGCATTGTTACACCATTTTTTCTTTGTAAAATTATTAAAAATTTTTGCATTTATTGTTGACATTTATGTTGTAATTTGATAAAATAACATAGTCGCAAATGAATATTCCGGAGTAGCTCAGCGGTGGAGCAGGCGGCTGTTAACCGCAAGGTCGTAGGTTCGAATCCTATCTCCGGAGCCATAGAAAATGCTTGTCAAATGACAAGTTTTTTTATTATAAAAACCTTGCGGACAGCATTGAAAATGCTGTGTTTGCAAGGCAAACTTAACAGCCTGGCTGAACACGAAGTGAAACAAACGAAGATACGAGGGACCCCATAAAATACCAGACATTTTATGGGAAAAGTAAAAAGGGAACAAATGGTAATTTTGTTTATACAAAATCGGATTTGTGATACTTTTTACGAAAACCGCAAGGTCGTATGCTCGACCCGAAGCCCTGAAGGGGATGATGGGGTCGGCGATTGACAAAGTCAATCTGGGACGAATCTAACTAGCGGAGCCAAAGAAAATGCTTGTCAAATGACAGGCATTTTTTTTATTATAGAATTGCAATGATGAAATAGAGCTGAATTAGTTAATGAATATTTAATTAAATTGTGAAAAACATAAAATAAAATAATTATTAAAAAATTCTAAAAATACGATATTTAGGTATTTTTAATTATTTTTATTTTACATATTTTAATTATTTATTTTTTTATAAAAAATTTGTTTTCGGATGCTAAATTTCTGCATATTGACAATGATGGCAGAGTTTGTTATAATATAACAAATGGGGACAAATTATGGACATTTTTAACACAGTCTTGGATAAAGTTAATCTTGTGATTTGTGGAATAGTCACTGTTGCATTTGCCTTTCAGATTATTTACTTACTGTTGTTCTTTTTGCCTGCGAAGAAATATCCAAAAGCGAAAGAAAAACATAAGTGTGGAATAATTATTTGTGCAAAAGATGAAGCTGAGATTATCGGTCAAACAATAAAAAAGATGCAAGAATTGGATTATCCAAAAGATAAATATGAAATAATAGTTATGGCAGATAATTGCTCTGACAAAACAGCGAAAATTGCAAAAAAATTGAGTTCGGATGTAAAAATTTCTGTTTATGAGCGATTTGAAAGCGATAAAAAGAAGCATACGGTAGGCTGGGCACTTAATTATCTTTTTGAGCAAATGGGCGATAAAATTGATGATTATGAGTTTTTTGTTAGATTTGATGCTGATGCTATTGTTGATAAAAATTACTTAAATGTGATGAATGATGCCTTTGAAAGTGGTGTCAAACTTGCAAAAG
Organism: uncultured Clostridia bacterium; assembly: GCA_946615295.1. Lineage (GTDB taxonomy): Bacteria > Bacillota > Clostridia > Christensenellales > UBA1242 > UBA9845. The sequence continues at coordinate 895 of CAMOHL010000117.1, read as the reverse complement.
GATATAATAATGCATCAAATATCACTCAAAATGTTATCGCTGGAGTTTCTGGGCTTTGGTACATAAGAGATAGTAGATTCAATTGTCAGGCTAGAAATGCACTCGGGACAGATGTTTTTCTTGTTGGAAGTGGAATGATGTTTGCAAGCGAAGTGATAAAGCAAGATGGTGGTTGGTTTGCAACTTCTGCAAGTGAAGATACAGAATTTACAATTTTGAATATGAATAAAAAGAGAAAGGTTGGATATTGCAAGGATGCAATACTTTATGAAGATCAACCATCAACACTCAAAGATTTGTTTAACAGAAATGTGAGGATGGGTCACAGTTTACATAAATTGTTTTGGACAAAAGGTTGGAGCTGTCTTGGAAGTTTTTTTACAAGTTTTAGATATTGTTATTTAGATATGTTTTTAAACTTGTTCTTTATTCCTATTGCAGTGCTTTGTTGTGTCTGGTTTCCGCTTTATTATGGTTATGAGATAATTTACTCAGCTTCTGTAGGGAATATTGCTTTATTGACTCAAATTTTGACAACGATTGCATATATTTTGGCATTCGCATTCTTAATTCCTTTCATTTTGCAAGCTTTACTTGTGTATGCTCTAGACAAAAAGAAGATTGGAGTGCCTTTTAAAAAGATTGTGTGGTCTTGCATTATGTTTCCTATGTTTATGATTGTGTGGGCAATAGGGATTGTGGTTGGAGTCTTTACAAAACAAAAATGGAAGAAAGCAAAGAGAAATGTTGATTATATTTATGGAGTAAAAAATAAAGAAAAATTGTTAAAAACTGCATCCGTATGCAAATTTTCAACATTTAATTTCAAAAAATAATGTTTTTGGAATGTTTTACTTAAGGAGAAATTATCGATGAGATACGAAATTAATTGGGG
>CAMOHL010000116.1 GCA_946615295.1 uncultured Clostridia bacterium | reverse complement strand
TTATTTTGCCACAATTTTGTATGTTTTTTGAAAATTTTTAAATTATAAGGATAAAATATGAATATAAACGAAAGAACAATTTCTTTGATTGGCGAAGACGGAATCAACACTTTATCACAAAAAAAAGTTATTGTTTTTGGAGTTGGTGGAGTTGGTGGTTATGTTGTTGAAATGCTTGCAAGGTCAAGTGTGGGACACATTACAATTGTTGATTTTGATGTGGTCAGTGAAAGCAACATAAACAGGCAAATTATTGCAACTGTTGACAACATAGGAAAACTTAAAGTTGATTGTTTCAAAGAAAGAATTTTGTCAATCAATCCAGATTGCGACATCAAAACTTATGCTCAAAAATTGAGGGTTGATGGAGCTGGTGATTTTAACCTTAATGAATATGATTATGTTGTTGATTGTATTGATATGAGAATCAGTAAAACAAATCTCATAAAATATTGCATAGATAACAATATAAAAATTATTTCAAGTATGGGAGCAGGTAATAGGTTTGAAGTTCCTGAATTTGAAATTTGTGATATAAGTGAAACTAAATATGATTATCTGGCAAGAATTATCAGAAGAGATTTAAAGAAACTTGGAGTTGAACATACTTTGGTTTGTGCAACAAAACAACAACCAAAAAAACAAAAGCCAGTTGGAAGCATTGCTTATTTTCCAGCAATGGCTGGTGTAAAAATTGGAGCTTTTGTTATAAATGAATTATTAAAGGAGAATTGATATGAACATAGAACATTTGAATGATGAAAATTTCAAAGAAAAAACAAACAAAGACAATCTTGTTTTGGTTGATTTTTTTGCAACTTGGTGTGGACCATGTCAAATAATGGGAACAATACTTGAAAACAGCAAAGATGAAATTGAAGGTGTTGATGTTTTCAAAGTAGATGTTGATGAAAATCCACAAACAGCAAAGGATTTTGGTGTTATGAGTATTCCAACATTAGTGCTTTTAAAAAATGGTCAAGAAGTTGCAAAACACATTGGACTTATGAATCAAGATGACTTGTTGGAATTTATAAATTCTCACAAATAAAATATGACCTTTATGGTCATTTTTTTATGCAAAATGTGTATTAAGATTAAATATCATTTTTTTGTTTTTTGATAAAATTTTTTGTATACACAGCAAATTTATAAAAAAAATATAAAAAAAGTGGCTTATCATATAAAATTTTAAATTATAATTATATATTGTGTGTTGACTTTTGTTGTAATTTGTTTTAAAATATATTTAAGTATAATGCTTAAGGAGAATATATGGAAAATACTAATAAGATAATTTTTCTTGATGGAACCATGGCGACTTATGTAAATCGTGAAGTTATGCAAGAAATGATGCCAACTTTCAACTCAGTGTTTGCAAATCCAGTTTCAAATCATGCTTTTGGTAGAATTGCAAATCAATATGTTGACATAGCAAGAAAAAGAGTAGCAAAGGGAATAAATGCAGAGAGCAATGAAATATATTTTACAAGTGGTAATGTAGAGTCAAATTATTGGGCAATTTTGGGACTTGCAAGAGCAAATAAGGACAAGGGTAATCATATTATCACATCAAAGATTGAAGACAAAAGCATTTTGCTTGCTTGTAAACAACTTGAAAAAGAAGGTTTCAAGGTTTCTTATGTCGGTTGTGATGACAACGGAATTGTAAGCTTAAGTCAAATTATGGGAGCAATGAGACATGACACAATTTTGGTCAGTGTTCAAGTTGCAAATGGCGAAGTTGGAACAATTCAAAACTTGAATGCAATTGCAAGAACAGTAAAAGAAAAAAATATTTTGTTCCATTGCGATGCAACTTTTGCTTTGGGCCAAATGCCACTCGATGTGAAGGCAATTCCTATTGATGCTATGACAATTTCAAGCGATGTAATCTATGGACCAAAGGGTGTTGGAGCATTGTTTGTTAAAGAAGGCACAAATATAGAAAACTTTATGGCTGGAGATAATTCAGAAAATGGCAAAAGAGCAGGTAATGTCAATGTTCCAGCAATTGTTGGTTTTGGAAAAGCAGTTGAACTTGCAACAACAGATGTCTTCCAAAATAGCCATAAACTAAAAATTGTTAGAGATTATTTTGTTAGAAGTTTGATGGAAAACATTGAAAATGTAACACTCAACGGCAGTCAACATCAAAGAGTTTCAAACATAGCAAATCTCACTTTTGATTGTGTGGATAACGAAGCACTCGCAGTTATGCTAGATTTGCACAATGTGTGTGTAACACCTGTTGACACTAGATTTGAACCAAGTTATGTTTTGAAAGAAATGAGAAAAACTCCAGAACAATCACATAGTTCACTAAGATTTGCATTTGTTAAAAACATAAACAAAGTTGATGTTGACAATATGGTTGAAACTTTTGTTGTTTTAATCAAAAAATTGAGAGAATTATCACCACTCAGAAAATCAACAAAGGAGAACAAGTAATATGTTTAGTGAAAAAGTTATAAATTTATTTGCTAATGCAGAAAATGTTGGAATTCTCAATAGTGCAACTGCAGTTGGTGTTTACACAAATGACAAAAACGAAGTTTTCAAATTATATTTAAAAATTGAAGATGGAAAAATTATAAATGCTTCATTCAAAGCATATACAGGTGTTATTGGTGTTGCAATGATGAGTGTATATGCAGAAATGCTAAAGGGTTTGACTATGGAAGAAGCTGAAAAAGTTACAAGTGAACAAGTGCTTGAACAAATTGGAAATGTTGGTCAAAAATATGAATATTTAGCAAGTGATGTGCTTCAATCTTACAAAGTAGCTATAGAAGAA
>CAMOHL010000115.1 GCA_946615295.1 uncultured Clostridia bacterium | reverse complement strand
ATATCTGCACCCAAATCATTTTGAATTTGAATTGCTTTTTCTGGAGTGATAAAGTGCCTGCTACCATCAATATTGCTTTGAAACTCAACACCCTCTTCACTAATCTTTCTCAAATCACTGAGTGAAAAAACTTGAAATCCACCACTATCAGTTAAGATTGGTTTGTCCCATGCCATAAATTTGTGAAGTCCACCAGCATTTTTAACAATTTGCTCGCCTGGTCGCAAATATAAATGATATGTGTTTGCAAGAATTATTTGTGCTCCTGCTCTTTCAACTTCTTCGGGCGAAAGTGCCTTGACAGTTGCTTGAGTTCCAACAGGCATAAAAATTGGAGTTTCAATATCGCCATGAGGAGTGTGAAAAACACCTGTTCTTGCCCCACTATTTTTGTCTATATGAGTAACTTCATAACTAAATTTTTCCATAAAAAGTTCCTTGTTTTTTGATATTTGATTATACCATACATTGCAAAAAAATAAAAATGAATATATAAAAAATATGACGATGTCGCCATATTTTTTTATTCAGCTACAATATTAAGCAACTATCTCCAAAGCTATAAAAACGATAGTTATTTTTTACAGCTTCGTTGTAAAAATTGAGAGTATTTTCAATTCCTGCAAAACTTGAAACTAGCATTATAAGTGTGCTTTCAGGAAGATGGAAATTTGTGATTAGGTGGTCAACAACTTTCCACTTGAATCCCGGATAGATGAATATTTTTGTTTCGCCAATATCAGCTTTGAGTTCACCATCAAATTTTTGAGCAACAGTTTCAAGTGTTCTAACTGATGTTGTGCCAACTGCAATAATTTTGTTTCCATTTTTCTTTGCATTGTTTATGATATCAGCAGTTTCTTGTGTTATCTCATAATGCTCAGTGTGCATATCGTGATTTAAAATATTATCTTCACTAACTGGTCTAAATGTTCCAAGTCCAACATGAAGCAAAACAGAAACAACTTTTATTCCCTTTTTTCTTATTTTTTCAAGCAGTTCATTTGTAAAATGTAGTCCTGCTGTTGGAGCAGCACTGCTTCCTTCAAACTTGCTATAAACTGTTTGATATCTTTCTCTATCTTTTATTTTTTCGTGAATATAGTGTGGAAGAGGCATTGTTCCAACCCTCAAAAGATTTTCTTCAAAAGTTCCATTTTTTTCAGTAAATTTAACAAGGGCCTCACCCATATCATATTGTTCAATAACTTCGCAAGAAAAATTATCATCAAACTCAATGATTGTTGTTGGCTTTAATCTCTTGGCTGGTTTAAGCAAAACCTTCCACAAGTTTTCTTCCTTTTTTTCCAGTAAAAATACTTCTGCTTTTGCACCTGTTGGAATTTTTGTTCCAAAAAGTCTTGCAGGAATAACTCTTGTGTTGTTTAAAACAAGCACATCACCTTCATTCAAATAATCAATAACATCAAAAAAATGTTTGTGAGATATTGTTTCAGTTTGCCTATCAAACACTAACATTTTGCTGTGATCTCTTGGTTCCATTGGTGTTTGTGCTATTCTATCTTCTGGCAAATCATAATAATATGTTTTTGTGCTAAATATATCAAATTCGTTGTCTTTTTTCATAAATTTCCTTTTTGATATTAGATATCAATTTTTTTCGTATAATTGTTAACCTAAATAAAATTTTGACAACTATTTGTTATCAAAATTTGTTTTAGATATTTGATTGTGTATTATCTGCCTTTAGTTCTTTTATTGTTGTTTTGATTGCATCTGGCATTTGTCTGTCAAAATGCTCATATGCTTTTGCAAGACAAATTCTTCCCCTTGGGGTTCTTGCAATAAAACCAATTTGAAGAAGATATGGCTCATACACATCTTCAATTGTGTTTGCATCTTCCCCTGTGCTACTTGCAAGTGTGTCAAGACCAACTGGCTTTCCGCCAAATCTATCAATCATGGTTAGTATCAAGTTTTTGTCAGTATAGTCAAGCCCCATGTCGTCAACTTCCATAATATCGAGTGCTTTTTTTGTGATGTCAATAGTTATTCTATCACTACCAGCAACTTCGGCAAAATCTCTAATTCTTTTGAGTAATCTATTTGCTATTCTTGGTGTGCCACGACTTCTCTTTGCAAGTTCTTTTGATGCAAGTTCATCAATTTGTGTTCCCAAAATATTTGCTGAACGATTGACAATTTGCTCAAGTTCTTCAATTTTGTAGTTTTCGAGTCGAGACAAAACCCCAAATCTATCTCTTAGTGGTGCTGACAAATTACCTGCCTTTGTGGTTGCACCAATGAGTGTGAATGGTTGAATTTTTAGTCGCATTGCTCTTGCACTAGGTCCCTTTCCAACAACAAAGTCAAGAGCATAATCTTCCATTGCTGGATACAAAATCTCTTCAACACTCTTGTTTAGTCTATGAATTTCATCAATAAACAAAACATCATTTTTTTGCAAATTTGTCAAAATGCTTGCAAGGTCTGCTCCACTTTCTATGGCAGGGCCTGATGTAATTTTCATTTGAACTCCAAGTTCATTTGCAATGATATGTGCAAGTGTTGTTTTCCCAAGACCTGGTGGACCATACAAAAGAACATGGTCTAGGGCTTCATTTCTTGAAAGTGCTGCCTTTATGAAAATGTCAAGTTGAGATTTAATCTTTTCTTGACCAACATAATCTTCCATTTTTGATGGACGAAGTTTGTTTTCAATTTCGGCATCGCTTTCGTTTTTCATGCTTGTTATAAATCTATCATCTACTCTATCCAAAGTAATCTCCTTTTTTGATAAAATATATCAAAAATTATAATTTTCTCAAAACCTTTTGAACAATATCTTCTGCCTTGTCATTTTGTTCAAAAACTTCTCTAACTTTTTTGGTTGCATCAAAGCGATTGAGTCCAAGTGAAAGCAAAACATTGATTGCATACTCTTGTTCATCGCTGTTTTGATTGTTGTCATAAACAGCAACATTAAAGTCAGAACTTTCAATTTTTTCGCGAAGT
>CAMOHL010000114.1 GCA_946615295.1 uncultured Clostridia bacterium | reverse complement strand
CTAAAATTTGTAAAAAATCATAAAAATTTTTGAATTTTTTTAAAAAATATATCAATTTTTTAATATTTTTTAAACTTTTTTTAATTTATAAGTTACACTTATATCCTTTGAAAATTTTTGTATGTCTATTTTTTTTATTAAAGCTTTTAGAAAAATTGACACAAAACAAAATTATTTTGCAACCATAACAATCGCTGTTTCTTTTCCGTCATAGTAGTTTTCTCTTTTGCCTTGAACTTTGAAACCAAATTTTTGATAAAGCTTAATTGCGCTTTCATTACTTTCTCTCACTTCCAAAAAATAGCTGTTTGCATTGCATTCTTTTTTGAAGTCAAAAGATAGTTCCATAAGTTTAAAGCCAACACCAAGTTTTCTATATTGTGGCAAAACTGCAATTTTTAGAAGTGATAGTTCATCACTGACATTTTGAAGTCCAACATAACCAATAATCAAATCATCATATTTTGCAACAAAATATCTTTTTGTTTTTTCTGTTACTTCTTCCAAAAACATATTGGCAGAATATCTTTCATATTCATCAAAACATTGCTTGTCTATCACTTCAAGCATAGAAACATCATTTTGGTTTGCAACAGCAAAAGATAGATGCTCTTTCATCTGTTTTTCAAGTCCAATTTCTGCCTGACTAAGTTTTATGTATATTGGACTCAATTTTTCAATAGTAATAAAGTCGTTGTTCTTTGCTTTTTCAAAAACAATATTTGCTAGTGTATTCTTGTCGATTTCAACTGGAACAAGTTCACTATACTCTCCAAACTTTTCAAATTCATCTTTGTTGAAATACACTTTCAATCCGTTTTGATTTGCAAACTTCAATATATCTTCAACATTTCCAAATTGCATTTCCATTGCAACTTTGTTTTCACAAATTGCATAATAGCAATCACTATTGCCACTGTCCAAAACAACAACATAATTTTTGTCTTGAATGTTGTGTGATATCAAATCAAAAGCATTGATTGAAACAAGTGGTCGTTTTATGCCACACAAAAGTCCTTTGAGAACTGACATTCCAATTCTTATACCAGTGAATGAGCCCGGGCCTGTTACTATTCCAAAAGCATCTATATCATTTATAGACAAATTGCAGTTTTCCATTATGCTTTGCAAACTGTTCATAATATGCTCTGAATATGGGTTTTGAATTTGAGCTTTTGTTATGATGCCATCATTATTTATACAAATCTCTCCAAAGGCATTTGTTGTGTTTATTGCAAGTATTTTCATTATTATTCCCCCACTTTTTCAAACAAAAATCTTCTTGAATTTTCGTCTATTTTTTCAATTGTAATATTCAATAGTTTTTTTGGCAAAAGAGCTTTTATGTTTTCTGCCCATTCTATAACACAAACAGCATCTCTATTTCCAAAATACTCTGTAAGACCTGTTTCCAAAATTTCATCAATATCATCAATTCTATACATATCAAAATGATATAGTTTCAAATTTTTGCCTTGATATTGATTCATAAGAGTAAAAGTTGGACTTGTTATATGTTCGTTTATTCCCATAGCAAGAGCCAAACTCTTTGTGAATGTTGTCTTTCCTGCTCCCAAATCTCCTGTTAGAGTTACAACTTCTCCACCAAAGAGTTCCTTTTCAAAATCAAAAGCAAGTTTTTTTGTATCTTCCAAACTTTTGCAAATAACTTCTTTGTATATCATTTTATAATCTCCTCAATAAGTTTTATCTTTCGTCTTTTGCCACCTATTTTAAAGCAAGCCAAAACATTTGTGGCTATTTCATCAATTTGTTCAAAAGAGTTGTGGTATATTTCTGCAATAACTTCTCCATTTTTTACTGCATCTCCAATTCTTTTATTCAAGATGATAGAAATATTGTCTTGTCTTTCAAAAACATTGTTTTTTTGTTGAAGTTTGTGTTGCAAATCACCGAGTTTTGCTGTGTTTATTTCTTCAACAAATCCACTTGTTGTTGCATAAACTTTTTGACAATCATTTTTTGGCAATAGCAAATTTTCATCTTCAATAACATCAGTTTTGCCACCCTGTGAAGTAACAATTTGTTTTAGTTTTTCAATTGCCATTCCACTTGTTATAGAATTCTCAATCATATTTTGTGCCGTTAAACTATCTTTTGCAAGTCCCTGTTCCAAAATTGCAATCTCTGCTATTTTTGTTGCAAGTGTTGACAAGTCATTTTTTTCGCCTTTCAAAACTTTGATACTAGAATACACTTCAACATTATTGCCAATATAGTTTGTGAGAGGTTGATTCATATCACTAACAATTGCAACAACTTTTAGACCAGCACGATTTCCAATTTTTATCATAGTTTTTGCTAGTTTTTTGCAATCTGCTTTTGTTTTCATAAATGCAGCATTTCCAAACTTGCAATCCAAAATCAAAAATTTTGCACCACAAGCAATTTTTTTTGACATTATACTGCTTGCTATGAGCGAAATGTTATCAACTGTTCCACTTTCACTACGAAGTTTGTATATTATTTTGTCGGCAAGCACCAAATCATCTTGTTGACTGATTATACTCGCTCCGTTTTGTTTTATAAGCTTTTTGAAATCATCAACTGAAATATCATTTCTATATCCTTCAAAAACTTCCATTTTGTCGGCAGTGCCACCTGTCCAGCCCAAACTTCTTCCACTCATCTTTGCAACCTTTATGCCAAGAGATGCCAAAATTGGAACAATCACAAGAGTTGTTGTGTCGCTAACTCCACCTGTGCTATGCTTGTCAAAGCAAAGTCCAACATCACTCAAATCAATTTTTTTGCCACTGTTTGCCATACTGATTGTTAGGTTATAGGTTTCTTCAAAATTCAAGCCATTCAAACAAACTGCCATCAAAAAACTTGTTGTTTGATAATCTTTTATTGTCTTGTTGCAAACAGAGTCAACAAAAAACTGGATTTCTTGTTTTGTCAGTTGTTGTTTGTTTTTCTTCTTTTCTATTATATTCAAGATGTCCATATAATT
>CAMOHL010000113.1 GCA_946615295.1 uncultured Clostridia bacterium | reverse complement strand
GCAAGTTTCAGGTACTTGTGGAAGTTAAATTCCTTGTCGGTTCAAATCCGACCATTTGCACCAGCAAAAATCGGCTATTTTTATAGTCAATTTTTTTAACTAAAAATCAGTTTTTGTCATAAAAAAGACCTGTCTATTTTGATTCTAGACAAGTCTATTTTAATTTGTTTTACACTAATTTGTAAATTATTATTTAATTAATACTAAAAGAAAAATTTTTTATTCTTCTACAACTTTTGCATAAATGTATGAAGCTGGAGCATATTCAGTATGCAAACAAATTTTAAAGGCATATGTTTTGCCCCAGTTACTTGAATTTGTTAAATCAATATTGCTAGATTGATTTGTATTATAATGATTAGAGAAAATGTCTATAAAATTAAGTTCATATATTTTATATCCATCATCAGAACTTATTCTACTACTATAGAATGTTGATGTTGCTTGAAGTTTAACATATGTTCCTTTGATGGTATATGTATCATCACTTTTTACAGCAATAAGCATTCTATTATCACCTTTGTTGCCATCGCTAAGATCAGATTGTACTTTTAAGTAGAACTTTATCTCTTGACCATCTGAGTTTACAATTTTTCCAGTGTTATCAACTATAAATTCAATAAAATCATTTGTTGTATATTCAGTATTATGATTATGTTTACCGACATTTGCCGAACTACCAGTAATATATTTATTAGATATCCAAGAATCTGCATTTACAAGGTTTGTATCTACACCTTCAACAAATTCATATGGTTTTATCTCTTCAGGTGCATCGGTTAGTGGTGCTGAAGCGATTATCTTTCCTTCAGAATCAAATGCTGAAACATAAATTGTTCCTGGTTTGTTTCTATACATATCTGCAGCAAAGTAGAAGTTGTCATCATGATAATAATAATGTGTTTCTCCTTTTGCTGTATAAATTGGATATTCTACTCCACTTATTGTGATTGTTCCAAATTCACCACCTTGAAGTGCTGAATATTTACTAATCAATTTGTCATCTACAAATGTGTAGTTTTTCATTGTAGTAACATAATTATTTCCTGTGAATTGTTCATTATCTATTCTTTCAGTGATGATGTAAAGTTGAGATGCACCATTATAATGAACCATTGTTTTGTTTGTTACTTCATAATAAGCAACATCTACAGAAGTTGCCTTGTTAACATTGAATGTTCCATCTTCAAGAAGATAAATCTTCAATGTAGCATCTGCAATTGATACGACATAATTTCTACCATTTGCATCTGGCATAATTGGCGAATAGTGTTTATACAATCTTGTATTTGTCCATGATACATCACTAGGATTTGTGGCATTTACTTGGTCCATTGCTTTGATTGTTGTACCATCAATTCCTAAAGCAGAAATTTGTTCTTCTGTCAAATTAACAGTTTTGATATATTTAACACCATTTATATTTATTTCTTTTGTTTCTTGGATGTTTGTTGCCATAAAGTGGTTGTATGGTCTATAACCTGAAGTGTCAATCCAGTGGATTAGTCCTCTGTTTGCACAATTATTAATATCAATAATGATATAAGCACTTGAACCTATGTCATCAGCTGGTTTGCGAGCCCCACCTATAAACATTGCAGCATCACCTGACAACAATGAGCCATAGTTATCGCAATCATCAAATATAACTTTTCTTTCTTCTATATTTGGTGTTATTGTGTTTACATATCCAACATAAATTGCATTATAATTACTACTGCTTCCTCCTGATGTGATTGTTCCATAGAAGTTACAATTTTCAAATAATATTTGTGGAGCATTGTCATTAAATATATAAGCTCCATAATTGCTACTGCAATAGATAATTCCATAAACATCTACATTTTGGAAAGTTAAGTTTGTAGTTGCAGAATTAACTATATAACCAAAATTGTCAAATTCAAATTCACAATTTTTCAACAATCCGCCAAAATTTTTAATAAGATAATGATCATCATCTGTTTCAAAATATGGGAATTTAATTCTATAGTTATCGCCATCTAAGTTTCCATCAAGAGTTTCAATCAAATAACCATCAGTAAAATCTTCATAAGTAACTTCAATATTGTTAAGCAATCTATATGAATAATCTTTATATTCAGAAGTTATTAATTTAAATTGAGAACCATTTGAAATAAGATATGGGCTGTTGGCAGTTCCTGCTCCACCACTAAAGACATTTAATCCAATTGCAATATCATTTTCATCGGCTTTCTTTTCAATAACAATTTGAGAAACATCGTTTATATTTTCTATTTCTATTGGATTATTATCACTATCAACATATTTGCCGTCATCGTTCTTCTTTCCAATATTTGAAATTTGTTGTGCAACAGTTTGAGTTTTTGTAGATTTTCTTGAAACATTGCCAGCATATGAAGATGCATTTGAAATCTTTTCATTTGTAACAACAACTTGTTCAATTACACCGGCTTTTGTCAAGTATATAAATTCGTTGGTGGTTGGTGTTATGATATTGACAACCAATGTTCCGTTTTGACTAATTGTTACATCTGTTCTATCAAATGTAGGGAACTTTGCTTTGTCTTTTGTTTCTACAACAATTTTTTCAAATCCTGTTTTGTCTGCTTTTGCAATTAAAAGCAAGTTGTCAATTGATGCTAAATTATTTTCAATAACAATCTTTCCTTTTCTAATTTGAGCATTTCTTACATTTCCAAATTCACGATAACAATGTTCAGTGTCAATTGCTTTTATATTTAAAACATCTGCATTTCCATAGTGTCTTACTGTGTCATTTGTAGCATCTATATTAAGAATTCCACCATTAGTTCTTAAAATTACATTTTGACTTTCAGTATTTGAATAATTTACCACAGGAATTCCTTCTACATCTCCACAATCAAAACCTTTTGATGTGTTGATTGTTGTTGGTGTTCCAATGTAGTATGTTGAATATGTATCATCTACACTTTTTGATATCTTCCAAAGATGAACATTGCTTGTTGCATTTATTTCA
>CAMOHL010000112.1 GCA_946615295.1 uncultured Clostridia bacterium | reverse complement strand
TTCATAATTTTATATTATAATTTAATTTTTGTTTTGTCAATTTTTATGTATGAAAAAAGCACAACATTTACATTTTTGTTGTGCTTTTTGTAATTTTTTTGTCGTTTATAAAGTTGGCATTTCAATATCATTGAGATTGAGTTCTTTGTTTACCATTTCACTTCTAACTGTTTTTACTGAATTGACAACTTCCATCATATCATTTCTAAATGATTTATCTACAACTTTTGTTGCCTTACTATTGCCATTTTCATCAAATACTTTTATTTCACAATTTTTGAGTTCAGCAATAATTTTTGGAAGTTCATTGAATGCCTTTGAAAATGAACTATCTGTTTTGATTTCGTAAATTCTTGCAACACCATTTTCGTCTTTTACAATTTGACCATTTACATCATAAATAGCAAAACAATTTGGTCCTGTTTTTTCTGTTGCAAATTTGTCAAGATTTGGGGTTTTTGATTCAACTTTTTGACTTTGCATTGTTTGTGTTTTTGTTGGAGCAAACTCTTTGTTCAATTCTTTTGCCTTGCTCATAGTTTTTTGATTTGTAACTTCATTTGTTTCAACATTGTTTTTTAACAACTTTTGTTTTCTTCTAAAACTTGAAAAATTGATAGAAAACATTGTCATACCAATACCAACAACACCTGCAACTCCCAAAAGTAACAAACCTGTTGTTAAAGATGTGATTGTTGAAACTGCTGCAAAACCAACTCCGGCAACTGCCAATGTTCCACCAAGTATCATCATAAATTTATTTAATTTTGTAGAAATTTTTTTAGTTTTATTGCTTGCCATGACTGAACCTCCACTCATTTGTTAATATAATAACACAAATACCAAAATATGTCAATACTCTTTTTTCAAAAATTACAAAGTTCATATATTTACATCTTTCAAATTTATAGGCACAATTTAGTTATTGCCATTTTTTTTATTCAATTCTTTTAAAATGTATAAAAAATTTAAAATATGAGCACTTTCTACTAGCCAAAAAAACAGAGTTAACAAGAATTTAAACAAAAAAAGCTAGACTTTCTAGCTTAACTTTTATTGATAAAATCCTAAACTAACCAAAATCGCATTGTTTATTTCGGCCATTTTGTAATCTGACAAATCACAGATTTTTTCTTTTAATCTTCTCTTGTCCAAAGTTCTTATTTGTTCAAGCAACACAACTGAATCTTTTGGCAAACCATCAATTTTTTCTAGTCCAATGTGAGTTGGAAGTTTTGCCTTTGAAAGTTGACTGGTTATTGCTGCTGCAATAACTGTTGGAGAATACTTATTGCCAACATCATTTTGAATAATCAAAATAGGCCTAACACCTCCCTGTTCACTTCCAACAACAGGGCTTAAATCAGCATAATAAACTTCTCCCCTTTTTATCATATAACTCCTATTTTAGCCATGAAATATATTCTTTTTCAGCTTCATTGCAAACAAAATTGGATTCATTTGCTATCATAACTGAAAAATCAAAATTGTCTTTGTTTTCATAGTAAATTTGATAGCTGTTTTCAAAACTATCCATATCAATAGTATGATTTTTGGCAATATTTTTGTGAAGATTAGCCTGCTTTTCAAATTCACTATTTATCAAATATAAATCCATATAATAATCTCCAAAAAAAATTTTTATAAACAAAAAAAGGACATATCGTCCTTTATAGTTTGCAACAAATTTTACAATTTATTCTATTTTACAACACAAAATGCAACTGCATAGTCGCCATCGTGAGAAATGCTAACAGTTATTTCTTTTGCAGATTTTTGCAACAAGTAGTAATCAATCTTTGCAGTAATATCAACATAGGGACATCCTAAATTGTCGTGCAATATAGAAATATCTTTCAAAGCAACTCCTGAACCAATACCAATGCCCATTGCCTTTAAAACAGCTTCTTTTGCAGAATACATGCCTGCAATTGTTTGAATAGATTTTGATTTTGAATTTATATATGCTTTTTCTTCATTAGTAAAATATTTATTCAAAAATCCATCCAAATTTTCAATGTTTTCAAATCTTGAAATTCTTGTTATATCAACACCACAATTCATTTTTAGTCCTCTTTTAAACTTCTTTTTATTTCATCAAAGTCAAAACCTTTATTCATCAAATATCTTATCAATTTTTGATAGTTTTCCTTTGTGTCTTCTTTGTTTTTCATATATTTTTCTGCCAAGTTTTGAATTTCTGTTGATTGTTCAAACTCTTCACTATTGAGTGCATTGTTTATAATTTTTTCGTCAACACCTTTCAAAAGCAACTGTTGTTTTAACATCAACCTACCATACTTTGATTTGTGAGCAGAAATATAACTATTTGCATATCGTTCATCATCAATATAGTGATATTCAATAAGTTTTGAAAGCACAAAGTAAACAACTTGTGAAACATAACCCTTTTCATACAAATACTTTTCAACTTCTCTTTGAGTTTTGTATCTTGTTGAAATAAGTTTTGTTGCCTTTGAAAGAGCCGACTGTTTTTCACTATCAAGTTGAATTTCTTGCAATCGCTCTTCGGTTATGATTGTGCCTTGTTTTAGATTATATTTCACAACAGTTTCTAAATCAAGTCCACAAAAAAACTTATTATCCAAATACAAATTTGCTCTGTTCTTATCCTTTTTTTGAACTTCTATCTTTGTTATTACAACCATAATTTTTCCTATGTTTTTTCAAAAATTTTCAAATTTTTGCTAATTTTCATTGTTTTTTTGCAGATTTTTTATAAATTTTTAACTATTTTTTTAATTTTGTTAAAATTTTTACTATTTGCTAGCAAGCAAAATATAATATCCACTATCTCGATTTATAACTTCGACAGTTTTAAATTTTGTTTGCAATTTTTTCCTTAAACTATCTTCTCCAAACTTTTTTTTGATGACAAAAATAAGTTTTCCATTTTCTTTTAGATGCTCATAAGAATTCATTGTTATTTCAAGCAAAACTTGTTTGCCTGCCTTTATTGGGGGGTTTGAAATTATAAAGTCAA
>CAMOHL010000111.1 GCA_946615295.1 uncultured Clostridia bacterium | reverse complement strand
AAATGAGTTTATATAAACATATTTTATTTTTGCGTAAATTTAGCACAAAAAAACAACTCAAATTGAGTTGTTTATAGTTTTGAAACACCACCTACAATCAAAAGCAATAATCCAATCAAAATCAATCCAAGTCCTGTTACTTTGATGAGCAACAAGAGTTTGTCGCTTGGATCAACATTGTCTGTCTTTCTAACAAGTTTTGTAACTCGTTTTGCTATCAATGCACAAGCAATACCAACTGCTGCCAAAATTATTGAAACAATATAAATTGGATCCTTTAAAACATTTATAAAACCTTCTAATAGCATAAATCCTCCGACTAACTGATTATAGTATAATCAAAAAAGTTCCTATTGTCAATGTTTTTTTTGACTTATAAATGCTTTAGTGAAATTTTATTTCTTTTGTTTTATGTTCATATATTCGGCTTTGTTGTGGTTTGTTTAATAATGATTTTAAATCAAGAAATTACTTTTTTGAAAGCAATTTAATAAGCATATAAATAGTTCATAGCAATCAGTTTTTGTTTAAAAGTTTTTCAACTATGCAAACCATTCCATACATAATACCCGCAAGCAGGCACAAAATCAAGATGCTTGTCATAACCAAATCTAGTTTGAAAACTTGACTTCCATACACAATTAGATATCCAAGACCTGCTTTGCTGACTAGATACTCACCCATAATTGTTCCAACCCATGTCATACCAACATTGATTTTTAGAACAGCCAAAAAGTCATTTTTTGCATTTGGAATAATGAGTTTTCTAAGAATTTGAAATTTTGAAGCACCCATACTTTTCATAAGCAAAACTTTGTTTTTGTCGCAAGCCAAAAATGAATTTAGGAGTGATATTATTGTTATGATTATCATTATGAGAATTGCCATGACTATTATTGCTTTTGTGCCTGCTCCAAACCAAATGATGATGATTGGTCCTAAAGCTATTTTTGGTAAACTATTTAGAACAATCAAATATGGTTCCAAAACATTTCTAAGTCGGTCATTCCACCAAAGAATTATTGCAATAACAAAACCAAGTATGGTTGCAATCAAAAATCCAACAAATGCTTCCATAAATGTTATATACATATGATATAGCAAATTTCCTGTTGCAAACAATTCAAAAATTGTTTGTATAATTTTGCTTGGAGAACTGAAAACAAAAACATTGATAACATTTAGTCTTGCAAGCAGTTCCCAAACAGCAAAGAACAAAAAAAAGATTAAAATTCGCATCGAAACAACAAAAATTTGATTAAACTTTTGCTTTTTTAGATACTCTTTTCTGGCATCTGAAATCATACTATTTTTTTTCATTTGACTAACTCCTTCCAAATATCATTAAACACAACTGAAAATTTTGGACTTTCTCTTCTTTTTAGAGGTGTGTCGCCTTCAATTTGTATATCAAACACTTTTTTTACGGTTGCTGGTCTATTTGTTAGCACAACAACTCTATCTGCCATACTGATTGCTTCACTTATGTCGTGTGTAACCAACACGGCTGTCTTTTTTTCGTTTTTTATTATGTTGTGAACATCATCACAAACGGTAAGTCTTGTTTGAAAATCCAAAGCACTGAATGGTTCATCTAGAAGTAGAATTTGTGGATTTAGCACCAAAGTTCTTATTAGGGCAACTCGTTGCCTCATTCCACCACTGAGTTCCCTTGGTTTTTTGTTTATAAAATCACTCAAACCATATTTTTCAATCAACTGCTTTGCATACTCCTTTTGTCCGTCTCCAATTTGCTTTTTTATTTCAAGACCTAGAATAATGTTTTGCCAAACTGCTCTCCATTCAAAAAGTTCATCTCTTTGAAACATATAGCCTATATATGAATTGCTGTCTTGAATGTTTTTGCCATTAACATAAACAATTCCCGAAGTTGTCTTCAAAATCCCACTCAAAATTGATAGTAAGGTTGTTTTTCCGCAACCACTTGGACCAACAATAGCAATAAATTCACCCTCTTTAACTTCTAAATTCAAGTTTTTTATTGCTTCAGTTTCACCAAATTTGGACTGATAAATAAGTCCAACATCTTTCACCTCTAACAAATTTTTTTCCATAGTTTCTCCCCTTTCATCATCTTTCGTCATAATTCATTATATTTTTTTATATTCTTATTTGTTAATCAACTTATATGCACCATAAAATACTTTAAGTTGACAAAATTTAAAAAGTGTTATATAATTTCCCTGTATATTTTTTATACAAAAATACACTAGAATTTAGAGTAGACTAACACTAGGAGGTTTTATGGGCTCGAAATTTAAATGTGTAGAACAAATTGAATCTGCAAAAAAAATTGCTATTCTTGTTCATCAAAATGCTGACACTGATGCTCTTGCTTCTGCAATTGCAATGAGAAGAATTATTGCTGACAATTTTGATGAAAAAGTTGCAATTGATATTTTTACTGATACAACCGAATTTAACAAAAAAGATGAAGATTTGATTAAAAATGAAGATATAAACAATAGAACACAAAAAAAATATGATTTATCTATCATTCTAGATATATCTGCAAGACAAAGACTTGGTATTTACGACGAAATATTTAGAAAATCAAAAGAAAGTTTGAACATTGACCATCACATAACAAACAACAACTTTGCAAAAAATAACATTGTTATTTCAAAATGCTCCAGCACTTGTGAAATAATCTATTTGTTATTTATAAAATCACTTGGCTTTGAATGTTCTCAAAAAACAATAAATGTGTTATATTCTGGAATTATTACTGATACAAACAATTTAACACAAAATTTGGGACCAAGAACATTTAATGTTATTGATGAGTTTTTGGGAATATCAAAGCAAAATGGTATTGACCTCGAAAAAATTAGAGAACACTACTTTAAGAATAACACAAAAGAATTCAATCAATTGCTTTCAAGAGCTCTTGAAAGTCTGAACTATTCCGACAATGGCAAAATCGCTATGATGAAAATCACAAAGCAAGATTTTAGTGAAACAGGAACTTCGCAAAGCGACACACTGGG
>CAMOHL010000110.1 GCA_946615295.1 uncultured Clostridia bacterium | reverse complement strand
CAAACATATTAACTCGCCTTTTTTTATATCAAATTTAAAAGTTTTGTTTTTATATTATTTTTACATAAAACTTAAAAAATTAAGAAAAAAAAAGCAAAAAATTTATTTTTTTTTGGTTTTTTTGATAATTTTTTACTGTTTTTTTAATAATTTTAGATAATTACATAACTTCAACAGTTCCAATACAAATCAAGTTTAGACCAAATTTTATTGTTTCTCTTGCAATTTTTATGAGTTCACATTTTGCAAAAGTTTCTTCTTTGTTGTCTGTTAAAACTCTTTCGTTTGTATAGAATTTATTAACAGCTTTACACAAGTCCATTGTTTGTTTGTTGATTATGTTTGGTTCAATTTTTTCAATTGCTAATTTTATTGTGTTTTTAAATTCTGCAACAAGTTTCAAAACTTCATAAGCATCATCATTTATCAAATACTTTGAATCAAACTTGCATTTTTCAATGTTGACCTTTCTCAAAATACTTGAAAGTCTTGCATAGGTATATTGCATATATGGGCTTGTTTCACCATCAAATCTCAATGCTTCATTCATATCAAAAACAGTGTCTTTAATCTTTTCGTTTTTTGTAACGGTGAACACAGTTGCTCCTAGCCCTACTGTTCTTGCAACTTCGTCTGCATTTGGCAAATTTCTGTCCTTTATAACTTCTTTTGCCCTGTTTGTTGCTTCTGCAACAATATCTTCAATGAGTGCCTGCTTGCCAAGTCTTGATGAAATTTTGCCTTCTGGAAGTCTTATTCTTCCATAGTATATATGTTCACAATCTTTTGCATAGTCAAGTCCCATCAATTCCAAAATTTTGAAGAGTTGTTCAAAGTGCAATTTTTGTGCAACATCGGTAACATAGTAGTTTTTGTAAAAGTCATATTTTTCTTTTCTGTCTATTGCAGCAGCCAAATCTCTTGTTGTATATAAACTTGTTCCATCACTTTTTTTGATAAGTGCAACACCAAGTTTGTCAAGCTCAACAATTTTAGAGCCATTTTCTCCATCTTTCAAAAGCCCAAGTCTTTCAAGCTTCTCAACAACAGAATCCATTTTGTCGTTGTAGTATGCTTCGCCATTGCAGTCATCAAAAGTAACCCCAAGTTCTTTTGTGGCTTTTTTGTTATAGTTCAAACTTACTTCAATAATCCAATTGTATAATGCAAGAGTGTCAGGGTCTTTTTCTTCAATTTTTTTGAATGTTTCTCTTGCCAAATTGTCATAATATTCTTCGCCTTCGTGTTTGCAAAATTGAACATACAAATCTTGTATTGCTCCAATACCACCCTTTTCAATTTCTTCTTTGTTTCCCCACAAATTGTATGCAGCAACAATCTTTCCAAAAGGTGTTCCATAGTCGCCAACAAAATTTATCCTAACAACTTTATAACCAGCTGTTTCAAAAAGTCTAGCAATACATTCTCCCAAAATTGTTGTGCTCAAATGCCCAATATGCAAATATTTTGCTAGATTTGCACTGCTATAATCTATACAAATTGTCTTGCCTTTTCCTTCATCACTGCAAAACACTTCTTTTCCACTTTTGTTGAATTCATCTACTATATGGCTTGCAACAATTTCTCTGTTCATAAATATATTGAGATATCCATTTACAGATTCAACTTTTGCAATTGATTTGCAGTCGCTTAATTTTGTAGCAAGTTCATCTGCAATAAGATTTGGTGCCTTGTGAAATTCTTTTGCAAGCGAAAAACAAGGGATTGTATAGTCCCCTTTTTTTGAATCAGCACATTTTGAAATCAAGCTCTTGTGAATTTTTATTTCTTCAGGCAAATCATTAATCAATATTTCTTTTATATCCATACCCAAATATATTATCACACAAAACATTTATTTTCAATCTTTTGAATATATATTGATAAATCTTTTTTTAGTATATCATATATACAAAAAAGCACGAAAGTTAATTCGTGCTTATAATTGTTCTTATAAAATTTCATCTTCTGTTGTTTTAGTTTCAAAATTATCAAACTTATTTAAATAATTTTTTAAATCAGAGTATTCTTTTTCATTAATTAATATTTTATAATCCATTGGCAAAACTGCTACTACACTTACATAAAACATTTTATCATTGTTGCCTTCTAATTTTTCTTGTTCTAAAAGGTATTTACATCCTATATTAAGGGCTTCAAAATAATCTTTTTTATCAACAAAAATCGTAGTGCCTCCATATGACTTCGTACCATGTTCTCCAGTTTTTACTTTAATTTTCACTGATGTATCTAAATTATTTTT
This sequence comes from uncultured Clostridia bacterium, assembly GCA_946615295.1. Lineage (GTDB taxonomy): Bacteria > Bacillota > Clostridia > Christensenellales > UBA1242 > UBA9845. Next base: position 749 of record CAMOHL010000110.1, on the reverse strand, counting down.
TTTAAGGAAAAGATCTAGTTTTAAAAAATTCTTCAACTCCTTATCAAATACTGCACTTACTCCAAATGTGCCCATAAGTTCAAAACAAGGAACTTTTAAATTTTGATTATCTTTCATGATTATCTCCTTTTAGTGAAAATATTATAGCATATATATATATATTGTCAATACCTAATTTTATTTTTTTAAAGTATATCAACAAAAAACATAACAAAATAGCATAAAAAAAATTTTTTTGAAAATAATTAAAAAAGTGGCTCAAAATTGTTGACAATAAAAAAATTGGTGGTATAATATTAGCAGTCAAATAAAAAGAGTGCTAGCAAATATACTAACAAATTTGACAAATTGTTTTTAAAAGGAGATTTTGATTATGAGAGATATGATAAAAAATAACGAATGGGGATTTGAGGACTTTTTTGATGATTTGTTTAGACCAGTTCAATTTGACAAGAGAATGATGAATATGAAAACTGATGTAAAGGAAGACGAAAATCAATACGAACTTGATATTGATATGCCTGGCTTCAAAAAAGACGAAATTTCTGTTACACTAAAAAATGGATATTTGAGTGTAGCTGCAAAAAAAGAACAAAAAGATGAACAAGCTGAAAACGGAAAAAAGAACTATATAAGAAGGGAAAGAAGTTATTCAGCAAGCAGAAGCTACTATGTTGGCGATGAAATAAAAGAAGAAGACATCAAAGCAAAATATGACAATGGAGTTTTAAGCTTGGTTGTTCCAAAAC
>CAMOHL010000109.1 GCA_946615295.1 uncultured Clostridia bacterium | reverse complement strand
TTGCACCTGAACGAACAGAAACGAGAAGTGGGTTTTCCTTGTCTCCAAATTTTTTGTTTGTGATTTCTTCAAGTTTAGAAACATATTGCATTATTTCTTCTTGAATTTTGGCATTTATTTGTCTGCCGTCTTCGTAATATTGAGTACATGCTTCAGTTGAGATTGTGAATCCCTGTGGAACAGGTAGTCCAATATTTGTCATCTCAGCAAGATTAGCACCCTTTCCGCCAAGCAATTCTCTCATTTTGGCATTGCCTTCGCTGAACAAATAAACATACTTCTTTTCCATTTTTTTCTCCTTTAAATAAATTTAGAACTATGTATGATTTTAAGTAGTCTAAACTCCAAGTCTTTGCAAATTATGTGAATTGCTTCCTTGGCAACACTACTTGAAATCTTTATCGAATTTAACCTTTCATATTCAGTCATAGACAAAATTTTTAGAAGCGATAGTGCCTGCTTTGAAATTTGCAATGAATTTTGTGATTTGCAATTGTTGCAAACAAATTCTCCATTGTCCAAATTCAAAAACACTTTGTTTAGATATGGAGAGTTGCAAGATGAGCAATTTTGATAGCTAATCTCGTAACCAAGACCATTCAAAACATCTTCGCAAAATTTTGCTGTTACCAAATATGGTGGTAAATCATCGTAACAAATGTGTTTTAGAGTGTTTAATAACAAAATGAAAAGACTGGGATTTTGTTCTTCTGACTCAACTGAAATTGATGAGAGTTCCAATAGCAAACTGGACAGATAATACTTGTCCAAATCGTTTGCCAATTCAAAAAAACTATCAATCAGCTTTGCATCAATAACTTGATAGAACTTGCCTGTTCTTATAACTGAAAATTCAGCAAAACAGAAAGGTTGAAATGCAAATTTCAATTTTGCAGTGGGTGCTTTGCATCCCTTGAGTATTGCCGTTATCTTTCCAAGTTCAACCGAAAAGATTTCAACAAGCTTGTCCTTTTCTTTGTAATCACAGTTTGAAAGCACAATGCCTTTTATGATTGTTGCTTCCATTCTATAATTCTTTCTCCTGTTGGCTTATTGCCAAAGTTTCTTCATTTCCATATTCTAGTCTCAAAAGTAGTGAAGTAAGTCCAAATTGTAAATGACTCTTTGAAAGAATAGCCAAATTTCTTAGCTCAATCAACTTGTCAATATTTGATTTCATTTGCACCTCCACATTTAGCATTTGTTACATACATATTCATTATACGATAAAAATAAAAAAATGTTGAATGTTTTTAACTATATTTTTAAAAATTTTTATAGTATATTTTTTTTACATATGGCAATATACATAAAAAATAATAATATAAGTATGCAAGTAATACATCATTAATTAGTAAAATTGCTAGTGATAAAAATTTTAAAAAATGATAATTATATAAAAGAAAATCAAAAAAATAAGTTTATGTGATAACAATTTTAGCATATATTTATTATTCGTATTTTATACAAAAAAAGTTTATATTCAAATTTAAACTTGATATAAACTTCTTTAAAATATTATTAATAGCTTTTAACTTACATTTCACTCATTTCATAAATTCTACTTGCATATTTTGACCAGCCCTGAGCATTTTTGTATGTTTCTCCACAACCATAAGGAACATAGAATGAACAATTAGGACTATAATCAATTATGTGTGTTTCATTATTTCCATCCACTTCTAAGCTTGCAGGTGTAGTTCCTTTTATGTCGATTCTTTCCAATTTTTGACAATTAGCAAATGCATAGTCCTCTATTTCAACTAACGAATTAGGTAGTAATAATGATTTTAAATTACTACATTCTTGAAATGCTGCTAATTCAATTTTTTTGATTGTATTTGGAATTTCTATGTTTGTAATACTGCTGCAACCTATAAATAAACCGTTGGATATAATTTCCATTGAATTTGATAATTTTAAATCAGTAATTCCACTACAACCAGCAAAACCACAATATGCAATGCTTGTGACTGAATCAGGAATAGTTAGTTTACCATTGAATTTACTACAATATCCAAAAGCATAGTTGCCAATACTTGTAACAGAATCAGGTATAATAAGATTCCCAGTAAAATTTTTACACCCATAAAATGTTCCTGTTTCAATTCTTCTTATCTGATTTGATATTGTAAGTTTTCCATCAAAACCACTACAACCAGAAAATGAACCTCCTCTTTCATCTCCAATACTTTTTACGGAGTTTGGTATAGTAAGAGAACCTGTAAATCCACTGCAACCATTAAAGGCAGAAGCACCAATACTTGTTACGGAGTTTGGTATAGTAAGAGAACCTGTAAATCCACTACAATTCATAAAAGCTCCAGCTCCAATACTTGTTAAAGAATTTGATAAGGTTAATTTTCCATCAAACCCACAAGCACAAAAAGCATAATCACCAATACTTGTCAAGGAATCTGGTATTGTGAATGAACCTGTAAATCCTCTGCATTCATAAAATGCTTGATTTCCTATACTTGTTACGGAGTTTGGTATTGTAAGCGAACCTGTGAATCCTCTGCAATATCTAAAAGCTTCAGCTCCAATACTTGTTAGGGAGTTTGGTATAATCAAATTGCCATATAAACCAGAGCATGAATAAAATGCATTATCTCCAATAATTTCTAATGTGTTTGGCAATTTAAGTTCACAAGAAAGATTTGAACAATCATAGAATGTTGCATTTGCAATTTTTTTTGCACCTTCTCCAATAATCACTGATGTTAAGTCAGCTTTGTTTATGCCTGCTGATGATATCAATGACTGATTGATAATTCCACTTTCTGGAATTTGCACTGCTTCTGTTTTGTCTGCAGTTGTCAAAATCAAATACCCATCAGTTATTTCAAATATTCTATCTTTATATACTGACCATACATCAGCAGTTCTGTATATTTCTCCACACCCATAAGGAACATAGATTGGACAATTTTTTGTATCGTCAAATGTATATACATTTCTACCTTGACTATCCTTTGTGACTCCAAGTGTTGCTGGTGTTGTTGACTTAATAAT
>CAMOHL010000108.1 GCA_946615295.1 uncultured Clostridia bacterium | reverse complement strand
CAAAATCTGATACTCGCAAGGGTGTGTGGGTTCAAGTCCCTCCTTCGGCACCAATCAAAAAACAGGATGATTAAATCCTGTTTTTTCATTATTGGGATTTTTTTGTAATTTAATCACACTACAAACGCCATTCGCTAATTCACAAGTTTTTAACAATAAAATTATTTATAAATATTTTTAGTTACTGTTTTATATACATTAGTAACAAATTCAAATATTTTTTGTTTTTTCTATGATATATAAAAAATCACAAGCTATAACTTGTGATTTGATTTTTTATACTATTTTTTCTTTTTGAGTTGTGCAAGTGTAACTGGGTCGATAGCATTCAAGAATTTTTTCAAAATTTCATCTTTATCGTAAGGTGTATCCAAAATTTCATATTTGATAACTGGAATATCAACACTTTCGAGTGCCTTTTTTACTGGAAGTGGCAATTCTTGCATTGTGCTATCGGTTATGCTTGGATAATATGTATCCAAAACTGCAACAGGTTCCATGTTGGCAACTTTTACAATACACAAGTCAACATGCTCTTCTTTGACAGTGTTAAACAAAACTTTGCTACCATTTGGCTTTACAATTTCATCAATTCCAAGTTTTGGGACAATCATAAATTCCTTTGGTAAAATTGAACGAAACATATAATAAAATTCAAGTTCCTTTGGCCATAGCAAAGGTGTATGCTTTTTTAGTTGACCTTTTGCATTATATGATTTCCAATCAATTTTTTCTGCACTATTGTTCACTTTTTTGTTTATACCCATTGCAACAAAAATTGCTCCAACAACCGCTGCAACTAAAACAACAATTCCAATTATTGACACAACATCAACCATCAATAAACTAATCATAATTTTTCTCCTATATTGCAATCTGCTATATTATAGCAAAAATAGATATAATTGTAAATATATAATTTTAAAATTTAAATATTATGAAAAAAAATTTTATCTAAGTTCTCCAATCAATTTCCTTTTTTCCATTCTTTTTTAGAAATTCATTTATTTTCACAAAATGATTGCATCCAAAAAAACCATTGTATGCAGAAAGTGGGCTTGGATGGGCTGAAACTAGCTTTAAGTGCCATGGATTTGTAACCATTTTTCCAATTTCCATAGCAGACCTACCCCACAAAACAAACACAACTGGGTCAGTCCTATCATTCAAAAGTGAAATAATCTTTTTGGTTATATTCTCCCAACCCATTCCCTTGTGGCTGTTAGCTTTTCCCCTTTCAACAGTCAAAACAGAATTTAGAAGCAAAACACCTTGTTTTACCCAGTTGAGTAAATTTCCATTTGTGTTTTGGTAGCCAAACTCACTTTTAATTTCCTTAAAAATATTTACTAGACTTGGCGGCAACTTGTTATCCTTTTCAACACTAAAAGCAAACCCATGTGCTTGATTTGGTTCGTGATATGGGTCTTGTCCAATAATCACAACTTTGACATCATCATATTTTAGATGGTTTATGCTGTTGAAAACCTGTTCTGGCTTTGGATATATTGTCTTTTTTGAATATTCACTTTCCAAAAAATTACTCAAATTTTTATAGTATGGCTTTTCAAACTCTTCTTTCAAAAGATTATACCAATTTTCTGCAATACAAAACATACTATTATTATATTATAACTATAAAAATTGGCAAACAAATTTTTATTAATTCACTCCATTTTGTCAAATTTTTGAACGAGAAGATTTTTTTTATCAATTCTTTCATATTGAGCAAACACTTCTTTTTTGAAAGTTTCAAGTTGAATATTATCCATCGAAAACACATTATCAAATATGTTCGTAACAAAACTGCCTGCATCAAATCCATTGCCATCTATCACAAAAAGTTCAAAGCCATTTTTTAGTTTTTTGAAAAATAATCCTATATCAAAACAAAAAATATGAACTTTTTTTGCAAATTTTTGCTTATTTTTAACAAAAAAATACTCAAAATCTGCTATTTTTGAAAAATTTTTTTCAAAAACTGGATTTTGAATATTTGATAATACTCTTGGAAAAACAGTTTCGCTACAAATTTTTTTCATTGTGGCAAAGCTAACTTTTTCAAAATCTAAATTTGTTTTTATAATATATTTACTCTTCATATTCTCCAAATGTCTGCAAATAATTTTGAGCATTTGTAGCAATTATTGCACCATCACTTGAGGCGGTAACAATTTGTCGCAAGTTTTTTTTGATGACATCTCCACCAGCAAAAACACCACTAACCGAAGTCATCAAATTACTATCTGTTATGATATAGCCATATTCATCAAGTTGAAGCTTGTCTTTCAAAAGTTCAGTGTTTGGAACTCTACCAATTTCAATAAACAAGCCATCAACTGCGATATTTTGTTCTTCGCTAGTCAAAACATTTTTTATGGTTATGCTCTCAAGTTTGTTTTCGCCATTGAGTTTTGTTACAACTGAATTTTGAAGTAAATCTATTTTGCCTTGATTTTTGAGTGAATTCATATTGTCAACAAGTGATTGAATTGCCCTAAATTTTTCAGACCTATTTATTAGATATGTTTTTTTTGCAATATTTGTGAGATATGGAGCATCTTCCATCGCAGAATTACCACCGCCAACAACTGCAACAGTTTTATCCTTGTAAAATCCACCATCACAAATTGCACAATAACTTACTCCCCTTCCAACAAGTTCACTTTCTCTTTCAATTCCAAGTTTTCGTGGACTTGCTCCGAGTGAAAGTATGACAGCTTTTGCAAAATATTTGTTTCTTCTTGTTTCAATTTGTTTTATCTTATGGTCAAAATTAAATCCAACAACCTTTTCATATTTGATTTCAACATTCAAATCCTTTGCCTGTTTTTGCATTTTGCCAGCAAGATCTGGTCCTGAAATATTTTCAAAACCGGGATAGTTTTTTATTTCATAAGTATTAAGGATTTGTCCACCACAGACATACTCCTCAATCAATAGTGTTTTTAAATTGCTTCTTCCTGCATATATACTTGCAGTTAGTCCACATGGTCCACCACCAACAATTATAATATCATATATATTTTCTTTTTCTATTTCAAAATTTTCCATACACTTATTAT
>CAMOHL010000107.1 GCA_946615295.1 uncultured Clostridia bacterium | reverse complement strand
ATGGACAAAAGCAAGCAGGAATATATGTCTGTTCATTGAGTTTCACTGCAACAGGAGTATATTGTTTATCTTTGTAATGAGTTATAATGAAAAATTCGTCTTCTTTTGTTGTTGCTATCATATCGGCATGATTTTTTCCACCTATTCGAGTCAAAAAGAAGGATTGCTCACTGTTTAGGTCAATAATTTCGTAAGGAGTGTAATATGACAATACAAAATCTATACATTTATTCCAAGATTCGTCCAAAACATTGAATTTTGTCTCACTGATATTTTTTAGCTCTGTTTCATTTATGGTGTTTATTTGAAAATTTTGTGATTTGTTTAGATTTGTTGTGTTGGAAAGGATGGGGTATGGCATAAGTGTGCAAAAGAAAATAAAAATCAAAATCATAACAACTGGGAAGCAAAATATTACTCTTTTCATATATATAATTTGCTCTAATTGAAAAGTTTTATGAATACAATATGATATGTTTGATGTTTTTGTGACGGTTTTGATAATTTTTGGCACAGTTGTGGGTGCTGGTTTTGCAAGCGGAAATGAGATTGTTGTCTTTTTTTCTAGGTTTGGGAGCTTATCCTATCTTTTTATCACAATTGCGGGTGTATTATTGTTTGTTGTGCTATACTACTTGCTAAGAAAGGGGAGTGTGATTGCACAGATTATTGAAAACAACAAATTTTTGAATATATTGTCAATGATTGTTTCTTTGGTTTTTTGTGCAACTATGTTTGCTGGAATTGAAAGTTTGCTCAGTTTCTTCCCGGTTTGGTTGCATATTGTATTGACAATTTTGATGCTTTTGGGATGTGTTTTTGTCACGATGAAAGGAATTGGTGGAATTGAAAAAGTTAATCTTTTTTTAATGCCTGTTTTGTTTCTAGGTTTTTTGTTTGTGTTAATATTTTTGGGAAACACAAGTTCAAATTTTTCATTTGAGGCTAGTGGCAAATTTGGTATTTGGTATTGTGTTTTATATGTTGCATTAAACACTGCTATGAATGTCTTTGTTTTTTCAAAACAGGGGCAAAAGTTAAACAAAAAACAGACAATTTTTGCTTGTCTGTTTTCCGTTTTGATTCTCGAATTTTTTCTTTTGTTTGCAAATTATATATTGCTTAAAAATCCAGAAAGTTTTGTAAGTGAAATGCCAATTTTGTATGTTTGTAAAGATAATTTTTTGATATTTATCTTGGAATTTATTGTGATTTTAATAGGTTGTTTTTCGACATTAATTTCACTATGTTTTACAATTAAAATAAATTCAAAAAAAATAATTAAAAATAATTTATTTTGTATTTTCTTGTCGGTTTTTCTGCCTTATATTTTCAGCTGTATAGGATTTTCTGAAATAATTTCTTTTTTATATCCAATTTGCAGTATTATTGGAATTTTTATTATTTTATTTTCTATATTTTTTCTCAAGCAGGGAGACAAGAAAATACATTAAAAATGCAAGGACACACAAAACTGTTGTTGCAGCCATAACAAGATCTATTTTAAACACTTGACCACCATAGACAATGAGATATCCAAGTCCAGCTTTGCTTGTGAGATATTCTCCCATAATACTTCCGACCCAGCTCATTCCCACATTGATTTTGAGCACTGAGATAAACTCTGGCATTGACGATGGCAAAATGAGTTTAAACAAGATTTGAAATTTGTTTGCATTCATTGATTTTAGAAGCAAAATCTTCCCTTCTTCAACAGACATAAATGCTGAGAGCATTGTCATTGTTGTTATGACTATGCAAATCAATATGCACATTAAAACAATTGCTTTTGTGCCGGCTCCGACCCAGAGAATTATCACAGGTCCAAGTGCGATTTTTGGAAGAGAGTTTAAGACGACAATATATGGTTCGAAAATTTTCCTTACCCTCTCGTTCCACCAAAGAAGCACTGCAATAACATAGCCAAGGATGGTCGCAATTGTAAAGCCGATAATTGTTTCGTATAAAGTGATTATTGTGTGTGAGAAAAGTGTCCCTTCGTTTGCCAAGTTTATAATTTGACTGACTATTCTGCTTGGGGAACTGACAAAGAAACTGTCCAAGATGTTTAGTGTTGTCAAAAGTTCCCACAAGCCAAGAAATGCAATCAGGATAAATATTCTGAAGAATATTATTATAAACTTGTTTGTTTTGAGTCGTTTTACATAATCTTTATGTGCTTTTGAGAAATTTTTCTGATTTTTCATTTGTAAGTTCGCTCCAAATTTTGTTGAATAGGCTTGAAAAATTTTTATCTTCCCGCTTTTTTATGGGAGTTTTTGCGATTAAATTTGGATATATTTCATCCTTTACGGTTGCGGGTCTATGCGAAAGGACTATGATTTTGTCTGACATTGACAGTGCTTCGGAAATGTCGTGTGTGACTTGAAGTGCTGTCTTTTTTTCTGATTTTATGATTTGATAAACATCATCACACACTTCCAATCTTGTTTGATAGTCAAGTGCCGAGAATGGTTCATCAAGAAGCAAAAGTTGTGGCTCAAGTGTTAGGGTGCGAATAAGAGCAACTCTCTGTCTCATTCCACCGCTTAGGCTTCTTGGTTTTTGGTCTTTGAAAGAATAAAGGTCATACTTTTTTAAGAGTTCTTCTGCTTTTGCAAGCTTTTTCTCCTTGTCTTCGCTTTTTCTTATCTCAAGGCCAAGGGTTATGTTTTTCCAAACAGTTCGCCATTCAAAAAGATGGTCTCTTTGAAACATATAACCAATTTTTTGAGAATCTATTTTTTCTTTTCCATCAAGATAGATTTTTCCGCTTGAAGGCACAAGAAGTGAAGATGTGAGTGACAAAATGGTCGTTTTTCCACATCCACTCGGGCCAACAAGTGAAACAAATTGCTCTTTTTCGATGTCAAAACTGACATTATCAAGGGCGAAGATTTCATCATCTTTTGTTTGATAGAAATAATTTACATTTTCAAAAGTTAGTGCTTTTTCCATTTGCCTTCCTATGGGTAAGGTTTTTTGCATTTCCCTTACAATAACATTCTATTTTTTGAAAAAATTTTTGACACACTTTCTTGAACTGGAAAATTTTCCATAATAGAATTTGGGCAAAAGTT
>CAMOHL010000106.1 GCA_946615295.1 uncultured Clostridia bacterium | reverse complement strand
ATGTACCTATATGTACCTAAAAGGGCATTTTAAGGTACATTTAGACAGTCTTAGACCGTTTTTTACTGAGAGGTAAAAGGCGGTCTATTTTTTTACTAAAATTTAAAAAAAAGTGTGAAATTTTTAAGGTACATTGTAGGTACATTTTATTTTTGAGTTTATTTTTAGTTATGAATATATATAAAAAAATCCCCGAAATTACTAGGGATTTTTGTGGAGCTAATGACGGGACTCGAACCCGTGACCTCTGCCTTACCAAGGCAGTGCACTACCTGCTGTGCTACATTAGCATGTGGTCAAAATGACCTTATTTTTGATGATTTTTAAGTGGTTCAAAATGCCTCTTCCTTGTTTTACCAAAGTGGTGTGCTGCATTAAGAGTGGTATTTGGATATTGCAAGTTAAAAAGCTATGACTTTATTAGTAAATTTTTGTGATTTTGTTGTTAATTAGTTATTGATATTTCTTTGCAATATTATAATTGTTTAATTTAATCAAGTGTTTTGTTTTGTAATAACATAGTGTTGTTTAAAGTTATTTTTTTGTAAAACAATGAATTTGCATTATAAGTCTAGTTAAAAGTTTTTTAGTTAACAAAAAAATTTAACAACGATTGTAGTGTATCAAAAAAAGTTGACTATGTCAAATATAAATTGCATTTTTTAAAGATTGTTCAAGCTGGAAATTTTGCAGTAAATTTCAATCAAAAAAGCATCAAAATAGGTTGAAATGAATGTAAATTGGTGTTAAAATTTGAATTGATATAGGAGCTGTAAATGGAAAAAAGACAAAATATTTATGATTTATATTGGTATTTTGCATGTGAAAGGCAAAATATTTTTTGGAAAAAATTATATAATCAGCCTGCACCTTGGACTGAAGATGAAATTTTGCAAGAATATAAGTTTTGCAATAGTTATAGAGTGAACGATAGAGTGAGCCAGTATCTATTAAAAAATGTTATTTACAATGGGAAAGTATATTCACAACAAAATGTTATATTTAGAATTGTCTTGTTTAAAATATTCAATCTAGAGTCAACTTGGGAATTATTTTTAAACAATTTTGGAGATGTTACACTAGAAAACTTTGATATTGAAAAATATTCAGTTGTTTTGAATAATGCAATAGAAAGTGGGATAAAGATATATAATGATGCATACATCAGTTGTGCAAACAAAGTGTTTGGATTTGATAGAAAACATGATAATCACTTGGCACTTTTGAAAAAAATGTTTGTTGAAGACAATATGCAAGAAAAAATTCTTAGTTGCAAAACAATGAAAGATGCTTTTAACATAATAAAATCCTATCCATTGATTGGAAATTTTATGGCTTATCAACTTGTAACTGACATCAACTATAGTGATGTGGTAGACTGGCGAGAAGACGAGTTTACTGTTGCTGGACCAGGTTCACATAGAGGTATTCAAAAGTGTTTTGTTTCAAAGGGTAGTTTGACAGATGAAGATATTATAAGATATATGTATGAAAATCAAGAAAAGGAGTTTAAAAGACTCAATTTGAACTTTAAGAAAATAGGCAATAGACCACTGCAACTGATTGATTGTCAAAATGTGTTTTGTGAACTTGACAAATATTGCAGAAAGGCCATTCCAGATTTGAAGTCAAACCGAAAGAATATAAAAAAGCATTACACACCAAAAAAAGAAAAAATTGAATATATGTATCCGCCAAAATGGCATATTGATATTGAAGCAATTTCTTAAATGAAAAATGACCTAGAACTATCTGTTGGATAAAATTTAGGTCATTTTTTAACTATCATTTTTTTATAAATTTAGTGCGCTGAAAAATTGTCAAATCGCTTATGATAATTTTTGAATTTCACAAATTGCAGAAGTTAAAATCGCAACATTGTTATTCAATTTTATATACTTTTTTTCTAAAATTTTGTTTACGACACTGTCAAAATTTGTTTCGTTTACAACAATATCATATACCAATTTTGTGTTTGTTATTATTCTTATTTTCATTTTTTTACCTCATTACAAATATTATATATCATATCAAAAATTGTGTCAACACAATAAAATACTTTTGAAAAAACAAAAGCGATAATTGTTTTAAAAATTAAAAAATTTACTAAAAATACACAAAAAATTGTAAAAAAAAGCAAAAATAATTGAAAAAAACTTAAATTTTTAGAATTTTTATTCATTTTATTATTCTTTTGCAATGTTTAATTTTTGCTCATTTTCAAAAAAAATGATAATTTATCAAGGATATTTTTTTGCTTTATGGGATTTTTATTTTTAAATTGCCATTATATTTTTTTGACAAAATCTTTTATATATTATAAAATTACATATAATAAAAGAAATATTTATCTTTAAAAATAATTGTTAATTATAGCATTAAACAAATAAGCATAAAACAAAAATTTACATTGATTTGTAACTTTAAGCAAAAGGAGAATAACAATGAAAAAAACACTAGGATTCAAAAAATTGATTGTTTTGTTTGAAATTGTTATTGCAATGCTTTTGGCATCATTTTTTGTGATTGTGTTAAATCAAAAAAAGGAAACCGAACAAGTAACAACATATTCTGTGTTGCCACTCAAAATTGAAGATGGAACAATTGTTGAGTATACTGGTTCAAGAGATGGAACAGCAATGCTTGATATACCTTCAACATATTCTGTTGACAAAGATGGTAATTTGATTGAGGGAGATGACTTCAAAATTAAATCAATTGCCGACAATGTTTTTGAAGATGTAAATTTTTACTGTTTAACAATCAATTTGGATAATGTTGAGTATATTGGAAAGTCAGCTTTTGAAAATGCAAAGAATGTTTATCTCTTTGGTGGAAAGGGCTATGTGATTGATGATTTTGCATTCAAAAATTCCAAAGTTAAGTTTGACAATGTTTATTTGAAAAGTTCTACAAATTTTTCTCTTGGAAAGTCAGCTTTTGAAAATGTTGAATATTTTGATATTAGTAAAGTTGACAAATTTGTTTATGCTGCAAATGTTGAAAATAATGGAATAAGAATTTCAACAACAAGTGAGTCAGGTGTTATTAAACTTTTCAAAAATTCAGTTGCCAGCGGAGTAATTGAAATTGATTTTTCAAATTTTTCAGGCATAGTTATTTTTGAAGAAAATTGTGC
>CAMOHL010000105.1 GCA_946615295.1 uncultured Clostridia bacterium | reverse complement strand
TTATTTTCATCTTTTTTGTTTTTGTTGGTTTTTTCATCAATTTTTTCATTTTTACAATGTTCATTGTTAATAGATTTATCTTTGACTTCAACTTGATTTTTAGATTTTTCTTGTTCTTCAATTTGAAGTTTATCAACATTTTTGTCAGCATCAAGTTTTATGTTTTCAACATCTTTATTTTGAACCTTAGATGATTTACTGTTCTTTTCTAAATTACTTGAATTTTTATTTTCTTTAACATTCTTTATCTTTTTGTTTAACTCAACTTCTTTTTGATTTTCTTGTTTTATGGCTTTTGTTATCATAATTTGATTATAACTAAAATTTCAATTTTTTGCAACACACTAGCAATTTTTAGTAAATTTTGATTTTTGATGATAAATTTATTTAATCTTTAAATTTTTACATATATTTTTGCATATTTGTTAGTCATAAAATTATGGCATATTCAAAAAATTTTTTTTAAACAAAAATGAAACAAAAGTGACCTACAATTTTTTTCAGGCCATAGCAGTAAAAAGAAAGTTGACAGGGAACATAAATAAAAAAAATTCAACCCCGTGTGACGTTTCCATCTTTTAATTGCCTTTTGGGCTCGGTTGAATTTATTACATTATACAAAAATAAAACTGAAATGTCAACAGTTGATTAAAGAATAGAAAAATTGGAAATTCTTTTAAGATAACCACAAATATCTTTTTTTAATTTTTTAAAGTTTTTTAAAGTTTTGTTTTCGTCATCTAAATATATTCTTTTGTTTATTTCAAGCATTATTGAGATGATGTTTGCGTCATCACTAGTGTTGTTTGGAATAAACGAACCACTATATGGATAATTAAATGCAGTAGAATATCCCAAATTTTCAAAATATTCTTTTGTGAAATCAATAACTTTTGGGTTGATAAAATTATCATTAAACCCAATGCAAATATCTGGCAAATCTTTTATGTCGGTGTGTAAAATTATATTTTTTGAAAATGAATGACAATCAATAATTATCAATTTTTTGTGATTTTTTAGTATTTTTTTAACTTTTTTTTCAAATTTTTGATGATATTTGTAATAATATTTTTCCAAAATCAATTTTTTATAATCTTGATTTGGTTTTGCAAATAATGTTCCTGTGTTTGTTTTTGAATAAACAACTCCCATTCCAAACTTACTCATAATTTCTTTTTCGTCATCAGAAAATTTTTCCACATCACAACAAATTCTTGAATACTTAAATTTCATATTCTTAAATTTATGACATGAAAACAACTTGTCCGTAAACAAGTCAGTTATTGTCAAATTAAATTTGTTTATCTCTTTTTCACTAGCAATTTTTTTTAGTGCCTTAAACTCTTTTGTAAGTTTTGTTGAACTGTGTGGAATATGTAATAACACTATATTTTGTTTCATATAATCACCCTATATTTTCAAATAAATATTTATTGTTTATGTTTATTTTTTGAATTTTTTATTTTTAAGTTGTTAAATTGTATGATGTAGGTTCTTAGATTATCAGCATTTAATCACTTGTTTATTGTTTAGATATGTGTTTGTATATTTTAACATTCAATTTCTACGATTTTGATTGATATATTAAATTCACAAAAACATATTGTTCCAAAAAATGTTCTCTTTTGCATTCATATTTGATTATACAACAAATTTATTTGTTTTGCACCTGTTTATATAAAAAAATGACTTGATATTAAGTAACCTTTGGATTGCTTAAACCAAGTCATTATTTTATGTGTTTGCAAATTGACTGTTATATAGTTCTGCATAAAAACCATTTTGTGACAGAAGTGATTTGTGTGTTCCACTTTCAATTATGTCGCCATCTTTCATAACCAAAATCAAATCGGCATTTTTTATTGTTGAAAGGCGATGTGCAATAACAAAACTTGTTCTGCCCTTTGTGAGATTGTCCATTGCATTTTGAATGATGAGTTCTGTTCTTGTGTCAACATTGCTTGTTGCTTCATCTAAAATCAAAAGTGGACTGTCTTTTATCATTGCTCTTGCAATTGTGAGTTGCTGTTTTTGACCTTCTGAAATGTTTACAGCATCACTCAAAAGTGAGTTGTAGCCATTTGGCAAGGTTGAGATGAAATGACCTAATCCAACAGCATCACACACTATTTTTAGTTCTTCATCAGTCACATCTTTTTTGTTATACACAAGATTTTCCCTGATTGTGCCTTCAAAAAGCCAAGTGTCTTGAAGTATCATATCAAAAAGTGAATGAACATTTTCTCTTTTTATGTCCTTTATTGAAACATCATCAATTTTTATGTCACCACTGTCAGTTTCATAAAATCTCATAAGAAGGTTGACTAATGTTGTTTTTCCTGCACCCGTTGGGCCAACAATTGCAACTTTTTGACCACTTTTTATGTTTGCAGAAAATCCATGAATAATCTCTTTGTCTTTGTCATAACCAAATTTTACATTTTCAAAACTAACATTTCCTTGCACATTTTGCAACACTTTGGTCTTACCACTTTCATCTTCAAGTTCAGGTTCTTCAAGCAGAGCAAAAACTCGTTTGCTTGCTGCACTTGATTGTTGAAGTGATGCCATTGATTGAGCAAATGTTGTGAGTGGCTGTGTGAACAATCTTGAATATATAATGAAAGAAGTGATTGTTCCAAGAGTTATTGCACTGTTGCCATTAACAATGAAATACACACCAACAATAAACACCAAAACATAGGTTAAATTGCCAATCAATGACATAATGTTTCTCATAACCATTGCAAGTGATTGAGATTTCCAATTATCGTTATACAAATCTGTGTTTATTTTTTTGAATTTGCTTGTTTCTTGATTTTTTCCTGCAAATATGCTGACAATTTTGTGATTTGAAAAAACTTCTTCAACTTGACCATTCATGTTTGCAAGGTCTGTTTGTTTTTGATTGAAATATTTTTGTGATTTTTTCAAAATGATTGCCATAAAAGCAAAACCAACAAGTGATGTTCCAATTGTGACAAGTGCAAGTATCCAATTTGTTTTAAACATCATAAATATTGTTCCAATCAGCAGAGTTGTTGCACTGAGCAAATTTGCCACTGATGATGCAAGAGTTTGTGATATTGTGTCAACATCATTTGTGACAGTTGACAAAATGTCGCCCTTTGTTGTTTTGTCA
>CAMOHL010000104.1 GCA_946615295.1 uncultured Clostridia bacterium | reverse complement strand
TAGGATAAACATAAAATCAATTGCAAAGGAAAGCAAAAATACAATCCAAGTGTCATTTAAAGCATAGTAGGATATTGACGAATTTAGCGATAAAACCTTGTTGCAAAGCATTGCAATAAACAAAATAAGACACCCCTGCCTTGTGGTTAAACTCTTTTGCATTTTATTCTACCCCCTTGCTTTTTCTCTTTATTTTTTGATTTGGAATACTCTTTGGTCTTGTGTGCAAAGCTATTGTTTCTTTTTTGAATATTCCATCTTTTATGTCATTTTTTATGTAAGGAGCATATGGAGAAAGATATGGAGTATCATAAGCATTAAACTCAACAAGATATGTGATGAGCATAACCCCACCAATAACCATACCTAATAAACCCAATGCACCACCAAGTAAGGTAAATAGCAATCTCAAAACACTTATTTGAGCTGTTTGGTCTGGTATTGTGTAAAAAGAAATACCTGTCAATGCAATAATCATAACTGCTGGAGAACTGATTAGACCTGCTTTTACAGCAGTATCACCCAAAACCAAAGCACCAACAATGGAAAGTGCCATTCCAATATATTTTGGCATTCTCAAACTCGCTTCAAACAAAATTTCAAACAGCACAATAACAAAAAGCATCTCAACAAATGGTGTGAATGGTATGCCCTGCGATGAATTTATGATTGAAACCAAAAATTTTAGAGGTATTATTCTATAGTGATAAAGTTGAATTGCAACATACACCCCTGGCAGAAGTATTGACATAAAAAGTCCAATAAGTCGCAAAAATCTAACAACCCCTACCCTGAAACTTCGTTGATAATAATCATCACTATTTTGCAAATCTTCCAAAATAACAAATGGAAGTGTCAGCACAACAGGACTGTTGTCAACAATTATAGCTATTCTACCTTCCAACATTTTTGCAACAACTATGTCTGGTTTTTCGGTTTTTCCAATTTGTTTGAAAATACTTCCTTTTTTTTCTTCCAAAAAAGATACCAAATAATGAGAGTCAATAATTCCATCAATGTTTATTTTTGAAATTCTTTCTTTTATCTTTTTTGCAATGTTTTCATCTGCGATGTCTTCCATATAACAAAGCATTACTTTTGTTTTTGTATAATAACCAACATCCATCTCTTCAATCTTTAGTTTTGGAGAAGGCAATCTTTTTCTAATCAAATTCAAATTGGTTTTAATGTTTTCAACAAAACCTTCTCTTGGTCCATAGATAACTGCACTGTTTGGTGGCTCTTGCACAGACCTTTGTTGTGGAGCAACTGTTGTGCAAACAACAATTTTTTCAAATCCTTCAATCAAAATGATTGTGTTGCCTTTTGATAGTTCTTCTATTGCAACATTCAAGTCAGTTTCTAGTTTTGCATCGCCAATTGATATAACTTTTTTTATAAAAGTATCTTCATCAAAACTAGAAATCTTTGTGTTTTGCATTGGGTTTATTATGTATTTTTGAATAGCAATTTCGTTTGCTTGCTCGTTTAAATAAAAAATAATAGTATTTTTGCTTGCACAAACAACATATCGCTCTATCAAATCTTTGTTATTATTCATAGATGATTTTATATAATCAATTTTTTCTTTTAAATCCACAACTTCCATATCAGTCTTATTATGTGCAAAAAAATAAATTATATATAAGTTACAATTAATGTTGATAGTAAATTTATATTCTTTTGGCAGTCCATTAAACAAATTTACATAAAAAATAGACAAACTCAAAATTTGAATTTGTCTATTTTTTTATTGTTATTTATTGAGTGTAACAAACATAATAGTCTTGATTATGTTCATATTGATAAATCAATTTCAAATTTGGTCTTATATAATAAGTAACCAAATCTTTTTGTATGATAAACTCAATTTTTTCAGTTGGATGCAATAGCAAATAGTTTTTCAAAGCAATAACTTTTTCTTGACTATCAATCATAAGAGATAATCCATTGAATTTATAGAAAGAATAGAACTTTTCTTCTGTTACTGCTTTTGGATAATCATCAAGGTCTTCTGTTCTTGTTGCAATATATGAATCTGGAATCATAAAATATTCATGAATCAAATGTTCAACATTATCTGTTCCTGCATCGTCGTGAGTACAATCAACTGCATACCATTTTTTTGCACCACTATTGTCAACATCTATATAAATTTTGTTCCAAGCATGACCTGAATATTTATTTGTTTGTTCATCATAAATTTTTCCGTCAATAACAATACAATCAATTTCTTCCATATTACATAGTAGAGCAAATGACTTTGCATAGCCATCGCAAACTGCTAAATCATACAAAAGTGCACTTTCTATAAAATGGAAATATCCCAAATAGCTGTCTATTTTGTAGTGTGTAAGTCCATAGTAGTCATAACTTATGTGAGTAACAAGATAATCATGAATTGCAAGTGCTTTTTGATAGTCTGTCATGTCATCATCACAAATCTCAATCAAAATTTCTTTTGCTTTGTTGTAAACTTGCTCGGCAATTGAGTTTGCTTCTACAAAATTTGGCTTTGCTCTATGTTGAATTGCACTCAAAAGTCCATCTGTTGAGTAGACATCTTGACTGACTATATAATTGTCGCTTGCAAAAATATGATCAGCCGTTCTTGTGTGATTGCCAACATACACCATATCTCCATCATATTGAACATAATCTGTTCCATAGTCTGGAATTGGACTTAATGGTACTTCTGACTGTATCTCTATTTCTATCTCACCCCTATAAGCATCGGGGTTTTTTGTTATCATAGATGTCAAGTTTCTTGTTCCAGTTAATCTACCGATTGCTGCTGATGTCTTACCTTCAAATGTTCTTGTGTCATCATAATCAATATATGCAGTTATATTTGAAATTTTATTTAAATAACTATATTCAACCAAATCAAAAAATTCTTTTTCACTTGTTATATAATAGTCATAAGTTTCGCCATAGTAGAAATATCTGTTTGTGTAGTTGTTCAAGTTTTTTTCTGCTCTGTTGTAAATAACCTTGTTGCTTAAATCAGAATTATTG
Source organism: uncultured Clostridia bacterium (assembly GCA_946615295.1). Classification (GTDB taxonomy): domain Bacteria; phylum Bacillota; class Clostridia; order Christensenellales; family UBA1242; genus UBA9845. The sequence continues at coordinate 126 of CAMOHL010000104.1, read as the reverse complement.
AAATATGGACTAACTGCTTTGAGTAATATTTGTCTTGTTTTATTTGTTTCTACGAAATCAGTCAAGTCTATGCTTTCAACTTTTCCAATCTCTTGTGCTTTATCATCCAAATAAAGTATATATGAG
>CAMOHL010000103.1 GCA_946615295.1 uncultured Clostridia bacterium | reverse complement strand
TATATTCTTTTTTAAATGGATAGTTGTTTCAACAATTTCAAAACCCATTTTATTATGAAATTGCAAACTTGCATTGTTGTCAATTTCTAGGTCACTTGCAAGTTCTGTTGTGCCCTGTGATTTTGCCCAACTTTCAAAATGTTTGAATAGTTTTTTTGCAAAACCCTGATTTCTATATTCAGGAAGAACATAAATTCCTTCCAAATATCCAACTTTGCCACTTTTGCAACCTGCAACATATTCTTCTTTTATGCTACAAGTCAAAAGTCCTATATACTTATCATCATGTTTATAAACAAACTGTGCTGTGATTTTGGCATCATTTTTGCAATCATCAAGTGTTGCTCCACTCCATAGATTGCTCAAAAGTTTTTCAAATTCAAGTTTGTTGTTTTGTGTAACATTTTCTATCATTTACTAACCTTTACCACACTGTGCCTTATCACTCTGTCGCCTAACATAAAACCTTCTTGAAATTCATCAACAACCATATCAGGTTCTGTTCCTTCAACTTCCTCTGCCATAATTGCATTGTGATAAATTGGGTTGAAAGGCTTGCCGAGTGCATCAATTTTTGTAACACCAATCTTTGCAAAACAATCAATTGTCTGTTTGTAGATTAGGTCAAGAGATTTTAAAAAATTTTCATCAACAATTTGTTTTTTTGCACTGCTTATTGTGTCGACAACAGGCAACAACTGTTCAACTGCAAAAACTATTCCGTCCTGCCTAGAATTCTTGGCTAAATCAAAATTTCTTCTTCTATAGTTATCAAATTCTGCTTGAAGTCTTTGTGCCATTTCCAAATATTCTTGAGATTTTTTTTCTTCAGTTTCTGTGTTATTTTGTTTGTCATCTAAATCTTTTTCTGTCAATTGCTTGCCAGTGTCAACAGCTTCTTCAAATCCGTCATCTGTCGGTTTTTTTCTCATTACCATATCAATTTTCATCTCCCTTGTTTTCTGTTGATTGCCCAAGCAAATTAACCTTTTCTAGTTCACTAACAATAACCTTGAGTGCACTTGCAACATTGCTATAATCCATTCTTTCAGGGCCAATAACACCAATACTTGCAATTTGTTTGCCTGCAATTTTATAGTTTGCTTTGACAATTGAGCAACTTTTCAAATCTTCACTATTATTTTCCCTACCAATAGTAAAACTTATTTCACTATCATTTCTGGTTTCCATTGCCTGCTTGAGTTCCGTATCATTTTCAAGAAAATCTAGAACTTTTTTTGCATCTTTCAAATCGTTATATTCTGGATTATTTAACAGTTTTGTTTCGCCAACTTTTATTACATTTGATTTTCCCTCAATCAAGTTTGAAAGACAATCAATCAAATTGTTGTATAGTTCACTAAAACTTTCAATTTCACCTTTTGTGTCAGTGAGTTCTTGCTGAATGTTATCTCTCATATATTTTATGGTCTTTCCATAAAACTTTTTTGTTAATAGATTGCTTGCATCCAAACAAGTTTCTTCTGTTACACCATCTTTTAACATAAATTGTCCATTGACAATTCCATTTTTTGTTCCAATCAAAAGCAATGCAGATTTGTCAATCAGTGGAATAATTTTTATGCTTTCAATTGGCAAATTGTCATAGCCATTGAGAACAACAACTGTTGGATAGTTTGTCTTTTCTGCAATCATTCCAGCAACTCGGCTAATGATATCAGTTAGATAAGCTGTTCTTTTTGAAAGCATTGCTCTAACAGTTTCAAGTTCCTTTTTGCCAAACTTTGTGCTTTTCATAAGTTCATTTACATAAAGTCTATATGCTTTTGTTGTTGGAACTCTTCCACTTGAAGTGTGAAGTTGTTTGAGATAACCCATCGCCTCCAGAGCAGAAAGTTCATTTCGAAGTGTTGCAGGACTGATGTCTTGAATGTATTTTGCATGAACTTGCCCACTTGTTATGGGACTTGCAAATTGAATGTAATCTTCAACTGCACTATACAATATTTGCAATTTTCGTTCACTCAAATTTTCATAATCCATATCCCACCTCCTTTATATGCAAAACAGCAAAATTTTGTTAGCACTCTTTTTGCTTGACTGCTAGCACAAGTATATAACTATATTTAGCAATTGTCAATGGTTTTATGCAAAAATTTTTGAAAATTTTGTAAAAAATAATTTTGTGTTTGTTTTGAATTTGCTCTTTTTATATTGAACTATACTATTACTAATATATATATAACATATATTAATAACAAAATTGCAAAAAGCACAAAAAAAGAGAGCAAAATTTGCTCTCTAAAAATTATTTGTTTTCTTCTTTTTTTGCTACTATCTCTTCGCCATCATAATAACCACATTTTTTGCAAACTTTGTGTGGTTCTTTTGGTTCGTGGCAATGAGGACATTCCATTATAGAAGGTGTAGAAATTTTCCAGTTTGCTTTTCTGGAATTACGCCTTGCTTTGGAAACCTTTTCTTTTGGAACAGCCATTTTGCACCTCCTACTATCTTGTTGCTTGACTATTATAATAAATATCAACAAATTTGTCAATCACTTTTGATATTTTTTTAATAATTAGTGAAAGATAATTTTTTTTGTTTTTCTTTTATGCAATAAAATACAAAAATTTTATTGACATTTTAGACTATTTTTTTAAGTTTGAAACCAATTCAACTGTTTCTCTTGCAATTGCAAGTTCTTCATTTGTAGAAATAACATAAGCTGGAACTTTGCTTGTTTTTGTTGTGAGCAAAGCATCTTCGCCTCTTTTTGCAGAATAGTTTGCTTCGTTGTCATATTCAATACCAAAGCATGACAAATCTTTCAAAACCAATTCTCTAAGAAGTGGCATATTTTCGCCAATACCAGCTGTGAAACAAATTGCATCAACACCACCAAGTGCTGCAATATATGAACCAATATATTTTTTTATTCTATATACCAAAATGTTGATTGCAAGAACAGCTTGTTCGTCGCCCTTTGCATACATATCTTCAACATCTCTCATATCACTACTCTTTTCTGTGATACCCAAAATTCCACTTTCTTTGTTCAAAATGTCAGTTACTTTGTTTACATCATATCCTGTTTTTTTACACAAGAATTGAACAACATTTGCATCAATATCTCCACATCTTGTTCCCATAATAAGACCTTCAAGTGGTGTGAAACCCATTGATGT
>CAMOHL010000102.1 GCA_946615295.1 uncultured Clostridia bacterium | reverse complement strand
TGAAACAAAGAGTTGGAATTGCTCAAGCATTGCTTCATGATCCAAAAATTTTGATTTTGGATGAACCAACAAATGGTCTTGACCCAAATGGTATTAGAGATATGAGAAAATTCTTGATTGGTCTTGCAAGAAAAAAGAGAATTTCAATTTTGGTTTCAAGTCACATACTTTCTGAAATGGAACAACTTTGTGACACCGTTGCAATTATTGATGGTGGAAAAATTCTTGAAATCAAAACACTTGAACAAATCAAACGTGGTCTTCAAGATGGTCAAAAAGTTTGTCTTAAAGTTGACTACCCTAACTACGCTGGAAAACTTATCATATTGAAATACAAAGTTCCAGTGAACTTAGCAGGTCAAACAATTATGTTTAATATGGACGACAAGAGAATTCCAGAAGTTACATCAATGCTTATGAAAGAAGGTATATCTATTTTTGGCATCAACACAATAACAAAATCACTAGAAGAAGTATTTACTGAAATGCTTGAAAAACAACATAACAAAGGTCAAATTAGATAAAGGAGTGTGGATATGTTTAGATTATTTAGAGCAGAATTAAAAAAGATATTTCTTAAACCTAGTATTTTTGTTGTAACCGGGTTAATAATTTTTATGCTTGCAGCATCAATATTCTTATACTCTCCTAAAACAAAAGATGAAGAATATGTTGAATATAATGCTACAAATTTGGTTACAGTAAATGATTATTATAACTATTTCAACACAAGTTCAGTTTATGATGCAAAAACAAATTTGGACTACTTGCTAGATAGAGCTGAAGCTTCACTAAATTTTTATAAATCTGAAACAAATGTTGTTGAAATTTTAAAACAACAATGGTTGAGTGTTAAATCAATTTATGACGGCACAAACTCATCTATTGCTCAATCAGATTATATTAGCTTATATAATATCAATGAGAGAGATAAAACAGATAGTTCTAAAAATGATTTGACAAACAAAAGAAATGAATTGAAAGCAGCTGTCAATAATTTTATGAACACTTATTCTAGCTATCTCAATTCAGAAAACACATCATTCTTGGTTACACCTAATTTAAATGAAAAATTGTATAACGAACATTTGATGTCTATTGTTTCATATTTTTCACAGGCCGAAAAAAATGCAGATGACCCTGATACATTCTTGATAAACAACTTTAGAAATTCAGGTTTGTTTTCACTCGTCAGTGAAGATTTGAGCCAACTACTCCCTTTCACTCCAAATGTTGATGATATTGACAACTTGTTTGCCTATATCAATGAAGCAAAAGCAAGAAATGAAGCTCAATTGGAAGTGATTGTTAATTTTAAAAACGAGTACAGAACTTCAAACAATAATGTCGATATAAAACAATTTATGGATTATATCACTGATTATGATTTGAATGCTACTTATGCATATAACATTGTTCTAGATTCAATCAAGATAAGTGGCCTTTCAAACTACACTGCTATTGATATAACAAAATTCAAAAACTTTGAAAACATATCTTTGTATCAATTGCAGGAGAAAAACACAAGATTAAAATTCTTGTTTGATAACAAAACTTATCAATACAATTATGCTGATCCATATAGTATAATTCAACCATCAAACACAAATATAAATGGATATGATTATTCATATTTTGCCCTTAGACTTTGCACATTCTTCATAACAATTTATATTGTTGTTTTGGCAGCAGGAACAATTGCTGGAGAACAATCAAATGGAACACTTAAACTCCTTGCAATTAGACCTTTTGGAAGAAATAAACTGTTAAGTGCAAAAATACTTGCAACAATAACTATTGGAGCAATTTTGATATTTGTTTCTGGAATTGCATCTTTGGTTATTGGTGGTGTAACTTATGGATTGGAAAGCAAAGCAATACTGGTTGTATTCAATGCATCAAAAGCATTTGCAATGAGTCCTGTTCTACTCTATTTGATTGCAATGCTAACAATGTTTTTGGAAGTATTGTTCTACTCAATGATTTCTATATTCATTTCAACAGTATTCAAATCAAATGTTGCAGCAGTTTCAATTTCTACATTACTATTCTTCCTATCACTTGTTTTGAATGTTATTGCAGTAAGTCAACCATGGCTTGGATTGATACCATTTGTAAATGTAAATATGTTCAAGTTCTTTGGCTCATCATTCTTGACCTATGCAACCGGAAAAAATCTCTTGCAATCAATATTGACACCAACTGTATTTGCAGGCTCAACAATTGTTATTTCATCTATAATATATTTGATATCAATTGTTGCAATAACAATCCTTACACATGTAGTGTTCAAAAAGAGAGATATAAAATAACAAAGCAAAACACATTAGAATTTTCTAATGTGTTTTTTTGTGTAAAATAATAATTTAAAACAAGATTTTGATTTTCTCAAATTAGCGATGCAATACTAAAAACAACTACATTTCATTTGTTTCTAGATTTTAATAAAAAAAGTTATCTATTTGATAACTTTAAAACATCATCGAAAATTTTTCTGCAACATCAATTGCATCATCATTTGTTGGACAAATAACCATAACGGTTTCATCTCCATAAGTTGTTCCTAAAACATTTTTTAAACTTAGCTTGTCAATATAAGAACTGATTGCATTAGCAACACCTTTTAATGTTTTTATAACAACAAGATTTTGAGCTGATTTTACACTTATTATGGCTTCTTTGTAGATAAGCATAAACTTGCCACTGACTTGTTGTTCTGCATTGTCAACATAGGCATATTTGTATCTCTTGTCGTCAGTCATAATTTTGATAAGTCCAAGTTCTTTTATATCTCTTGATATAGTTGCTTGAGTTATATCATAATTTAATGCTCTCAATTCTCTAACCAAATCATCTTGAGTTTCAATTTCTTTGGATTGAATTATCTCTAATATTTTTGATTGTCTTGAACTCCTTGCCATTATAAACTCCTTTTTTGTCAGTATTTACTGACAATTTTTCAGTTTGTATAAATATACATCTATATTTATTCATCCATTACGAAATAATTATACAATACATTTTATAATTATGCAAGCGATTTTTGAATATTTATGCAATCAAAAATTTATAAATATTTATCAAACATTATAAGTATAAAAATCACTATTTATATTTATAAATTATAATTATATATTTATAATTATATTATTTCAAAACACA
>CAMOHL010000101.1 GCA_946615295.1 uncultured Clostridia bacterium | reverse complement strand
GATAATAGAAAATTTTTAAGAATAAACGATAAACAAGTCTTTGATTCCAAACCAGATTTCAAGTTATCAAGTCATGATACACATAATGCAATATTGAATACTAAATCAATTAAAAGACATAAAAAAGGGAGAAGATGAACTTCTCCAACCGAACGGTGCGGGTCGCACTTTGACGACTAATGCTTTCGCATTTCGCTTTGTTCGGTAATAGTATATGATACTATTTTAATTTTGTCAACTCTCTAAATAAAAAAAGTCTCGATGTCGATACTAAAAATGTTATCGTCTTGTTTCCTATTCATAGGAAACAAAATTACAACTGAATAAAAGTGTAAGTCTTGCGAAAACAAGCACTAAATAAAAAAACAAAAAAGTTTGAAGATGGTTTTGTTCATAGAGAAGCAACAAGTCAATATCATAAAGGATTTGAAACAATAATTCCAAATCCAGATAAAGACAAAAGACCAGAACCTATGTATCTAAAAAGTCCAAGAAAATTACCTAAAAGAATGTTTGAACCACATAATAAAAAACTTGATATGCCACAATATCTAAAAGACAGATATAGCAAAAATAATAAAAAATAGGCAAAAAAAAAGAATTACAATCCCACCCTTTCGGCTATTCCTTGTAAACAAGGCTAATGTAATTCTATGTTAATTATATTCCAATTTAACACATTTGTCAACTCTTTATCAAAAAAAGTCTCGATGTTGTTATTTTACAATACATGTGTTAATGAAAGAATGTTGACAAATTGTCTTGATTTATGTTTATAAGAAATAAATATTCAGTTATTGACAATGCCATAAGAGAACACACTAAAGATTTTTACAATTTGTTATATTTATTTATATTTAAATCTTTTGTTTAGCATGTATATAACATTTTATTTGGCAAAAAATATAGTATGAGTATAATTGCATTTATTATAGTTTTGTTTGGAAGCTTCAACTGGCTTTCAATTGGTTTTTTTCAATATGATATCGTTGCTGGACTTTTTGGTTTTCAGGCAAGCATTTTTAGTAGAGCAGTTTATATTGTGATTGGAATTGCTGCTGCATATCTACTGTTTTCGGTCATCAAAAACAAAGGTAGAATTAGATTAAAGCAAAAACAAAAAGACAAAGAGAACAGTTTTGATGAAGAACATTCAAACAGAGAAAGCACTGATGACAGCAGAAATAATCACAATGACACTAAACACAATTTTGACCGATGATACATTTGATACATTTATAGAATATAACAAAAAAACAATAGAACTAAAATTCTATTGTCTTTTTATTCTAACAAGATTTTTTTGAAAAATAATCATTATATAGGTCATATAATCTTTGAGAATATAATCTTCTCTGTGTTGTTACAACTGAAATGTCTTTGCTGATTATTTTATCATTATTCTTCCCTATAGCAATTCCAAATTCACCATTCAAAAATTTTTTGACTGTTGCACAAGCAAGTTCAATCGCAAGCATTTTGTCAGAATTTGTTGGTTCGCCACCTCTTTGAGCATAACCCACTTTGATTGCCCTAAATGTTTTGCCGGTTTGTTTTGAAAGATTGTTTGCAAGCTCATCAATATCAAGCAAATTTTCTTTGACAACAACAAGTGGACTTTCGTTTCCACTTTTTATTATATTTTTCACACAATTTAATATTTCATCATTTTGCATATCTTCTGTTATACAAATATCAGCATTTGTTATTATTGAAGTGTAAAGAGCAATATCTGCACAGTCCCTGCCCATAACTTCAACAATAAAACCTCTATCAAATGTTTCCATTGTTTGCCTTATTATATTTATAAGTTCAACTGCACTTTGACATGCTGTTTCAAAACCAAGGGATAAATCCGAATATGCCAAATCATTGTCAACTGTACCTGGAATTGCAATAACATTTACTCCAGCATTTTTCAAATCTCTTGCACCTTTGAAACTTCCATTTCCACCAACCACAACAACACATTGAACATCATGTTCTTTCAATGTTTTTAGAGCTTTGTTAAAACCATCATCCTGCATAAATTCCAAGCATCTTGATGACTTTATTATTGAGCCACCTAAGTTTTCAACAAAATCCATTTTGTCAAAGTCAAGTTCAATGATGTCATTTTCTATTAGTCCTCTAAAACCATATCTACTTGCCAAAAGTTTTATGTCATTATCTCTACACAGTTTTGTTAGTGATTTTAGATAGCTATTCATTCCACTGCTATCACCACCACTTGTCAAAACCAACATATTTTTCATAGAACCCTCCTTTTCTTTTGATTGTTTTTTATAAATTAATATTATTCAGTAAAACATAAATTTACAAAAATTTTTAATTTTTTGCCATTTTTTTTAAAAAAAACTGAAAAATTATACAAATTTTATGTTATTTTCTGGCAAAATTGTTTCAAGCTCATACAACAGCAAATTGTTTACTTCTACTGTTCTTTCAAATCTAAACACCTTGTTTTGAGATGAACATAAAATTCTACATTCCGTTTCGCCACTATAGTTTTCCAAAATTTTTATAATTTTATCCTTCAACTCTTGATCAGTGTTGTCAAATTTTAGCCAAAGAATTTTCTTCTTTTCTTCCTTGTCTTCAACCTTTGTTTGTTCTTGTTTTGTCTCCACACCACTGATTGATTCCAAAATTATACTTGAAGTCATATCATCCTTTTTTGAAATCTTTCCATTGAAAATTGCAACCTTGTCAAGTTCAATTTCTGGTTTTAAATTTTTGTAGTTGTTTGGAAAGACAAAACAATCAACTTCGCCATACAAATCTTCAACTTTTAAAATACACATTTCTCTGCTATCTTTTTTTGTAAACATCTTTTTTATATCTGTGATAATTCCGCCAAAAGTAACTTGCATTCCGTCATATATATCACTTTCTTCATCTTCTTCATCACTTGGCATTTCTTCGCCATCAGCTGTTTCATCTTGTTTTTTTATCATTGTGCTTTTGAAAGTGTATTGAGAAAATTGCTTCATATATTTGTCTAGTGGATGACCTGAAACATAGACACCAACAATTTCTTTTTCTTTTTTAAGTTTTTCACTTTCAGTAAATTCATCAATATCAGGATAGTCAACTTGAGTTAAAGTTTGTTCATCTTTCAAAAGTGTGTCAAACATAGAAATTTGACCATTTGAACCAGCTTTTTTGTCTTTGTTTGTTCTTTCAACAA
>CAMOHL010000100.1 GCA_946615295.1 uncultured Clostridia bacterium | reverse complement strand
GAACTTTGGGTTAAGGTTAAGGAACATTGGAGAGATAATGACTTTATGGTCAGCAACTTGGGCTACAACAAAAAGGATTTGGATTAACAAACTAGGCAGGAAAGCTTGTTTCCTGTCTTTTTTGTGTTTTTGATATTGACATTTTTCAAAAAAAGTAGTAAAATTTATTTGATTATATAGGAGTTTTAACATAATGAAAAACAAACTTAAATTTGAAAGAATAAACAAACTTGAATATAAAGGTAGATATTCTCTTTACTTCAAAGCAAGTGTTGACAAAGATGGTGTTAGTGTTGCTGAAGAAGATGTTGAAAAAAATATGGATGGCTATTATATTGGCAAAGAATATTATGCAAAATACAAAGAAATATTTGATTTGCATAAAGGATATATTGGCTATGATATTGAGTATTGGACAGAACCTTATGGTTTTCCATATTCAAGTGTGGATATCGGCAAAAGGCAAAATATAACTTTTAAGGAATTGTTTGAGTTAATAAAAAAAGATTATCCTGAATGTAAAAGTGTAAATGAAATAAAAAAGTATAGATTTGATTTTAAGGCCTACTATAAAAGTGTTTTTGATTTTGAATATCCTGACAGAATTTCTAGTGAAGACCTTATAAAAGTTGCAACAAGAGTTGTTGAAGAAAAACACAACTTTGAATATCTAATTGCAAACTGCAAAAACAAAGAAGTTTCAAATAAAGAATTTATTGATAAACTCAAAAATCAATATAGTTTATACAGAGATGATGTTGTTGAAAGTGTTGCAAACAAAAGATTTGCAAATCCAAAAAAATATGTCATAAAAACAAATCTAAAAGGCAGTCCTATAGTTTGGTCAGAAGGACATGGTAGAGATTTTAGTTATGAAGCAACAGAAACAACAAGAGATTTTGTTGTTTATGCAGATAAAAACACAAATTTTGATGACAAAAAAACATATTCAAAAAAAGAAATTGAAAATCTTTTCAATGACAAAAACTTTGTTGTTTTTGATAAAGAACATTCATATCATAGTAGTGTTTTTGACATTGACAAGCACTCAAACATAAGCAAGAGTGAAGTGTATGAAATTGTTAGAGAAAATGTTGATGAAAACCAAATCAAAAATGACTATCAAGATTTTATGAAATACTATGAACTTGCAAAAAGAGAAATTAAGTATTTCAACAACCTAAACAAAAAGAAATATGAAGAAAAAATAAAACAAATTGAAATAGAAAAAAATCAAGGCGACAAGGCAGAAGAAATGCTTTAAACAATTTATTATAAAAAATGACAAGGATTATTTGTTTTCCTTGTCATCTTTTTTTTCAATTTCATCTTCTTGAAGTAGTGTGTCATACACATATTCAAAAATTTGTGGAGCAGTGTTTTTCCATTTTTTTGTTGCATCAATAGCAGATTTTCTGTTTGGATAAACAATTTTGAGCTCAAACAAATTTTGTGCTTCAAGAGGGTCTTTGATTTTGAGCGAAGTTGTGTATGAACCGTCAGTGTTCTTAAAGTAACTTCCAACATATTCTTGAGCTCTTTTAAATTCAATTCTATTTGCCTTTGCAAATGTGGTTATTTGTTCTCTTGTGCTTGATGGAATTTTCAAGTAAAAATTGCTCAAACAGTTTCGCCCATCATAAGTTATGTTATATCTATCAAAGTCGCCAGTGTTTGTCTTTGCTATGTAGCCAATGTCCAAAAGTTGCCACATACAATCTTTGCAATCCATATATCTAAGCCAATCGTTTTTGTTTGTGCAAATATCAATTATGCTATCCTCGGTGAGGGGGATTTCCATTTTTTCCAAAACGAACAGCAAAATCAGTTTCATGGTTGTATTGTCTGGCACAAAAATAGGATTATTCATCCAATTGGTTGATTTTTTCATTTTACTCTCCTAACTTTGACATTTTATCACATTTTTTTTTTAAAGTAAAACAAATTTGTTTTAAACAAAAATATAATACATTTTTTTTACTATTATTTATCTAAAATTATATATTAAAATTTGACATAATCTTTTTATTTGATATAATAAATCTAGGAGTTATTATGATAAAAGTTTCAAATGAAGAATTGACTAAAATTGCACAATTTGTTTCTAGTTGTGAAGATATGATAAATGGCAAATTCATTTTGGCTGATGTGAAAATCACAAAAATTTTAAATATGATTGCCGAAAGTGATGAGCTTTATAGATTTATTAGCGAATGTTTGATGAACTATGATTTTTCTAGAGAATATCACAGAGCAGAAGTCAAAAACACTCTAAACAATGGTTCATTTGTTGCACCAACTGAGCCATCAAAACTTGTTGCTTTTGTGTTTTGCTTGCTTGTTGAATGTGATGCAAAGAGAATTGACTTTTATAGTTTTATCAACGAAAATTTCAAGGCAGAAAACAGAACAGATGCCTACCAAAATTTTGCTAATCAGTTGCTCGTGCCATTCAAAGACATAATTGCAACTAATTTTGCTATAGGTGGTGATAACCAAAAACAAGTTGAAGACCTAACTGAACAATATCGAAGTGATTTGAATAGTGAACCAATTTTTGAAGACTCAAATCAAAACTTTGACCATCAAAATCAATACAATCAATTTGACTATCAAAATCAAAATTTTGCTGAAAATTATAATGCTCAATATTTTGAACAAGACCAAAATCAACAATATGAAATGCATGAGCAAGATGTGAATATTCAAAACAATGCTCAACAACCAGAAGTTGAAGAGGAAAGTCAAGACAGTGTTTGGCAAGATATAAAAGATATTTGTTCAAACATAGAAAGCAGTGTTTATGCAGAAAGAAAAATCAAACCATATCTAAAAGATGAGTTGCTCTATATTTTGGATACAATAAAATATAGCACAAAATATAATGACCTAAAAATCATCAGTGCTCTTGTAACAGCTTTTGATGAACTCACAAAAAAATTCCGTTCAGTGCAATTTGTTTTTGGTGAACTCAAAAACAAACTTGAAGATTTGTATAAATAAAAACTAAACATATCAATTTTTTGTTGATATGTTTTTTTTTGCATACTTTTTAGAATAATTTAAACTTTTTTTCAATTTCTTTGTTAATTTTTGATATATTGCAAAAATATATTTGTTTTTTTGTTGTTTTGTGGTAAAATCTACATTATGAAAATTGGAATTATAACATTGGGCTGTAAAGTTAACCAATAT
>CAMOHL010000099.1 GCA_946615295.1 uncultured Clostridia bacterium | reverse complement strand
AAATAGAAATTTTTTAACTGTGAGAAATTTTTACTATATGTTTGTCAAGCTGCTTCAACAAAATGTAGAGTATCAAAAAAAATTGAATATTGATTTATCAAAACACCAAATTCAAAAATTTGAGCATTTTGACAAAGCTGACGAATTAAAGTTTTTGACTGAAATTGAAAGATTGAAATCACTCGGCTATTCAACAAGGTCGGCATGTTTGCAAATGTCTAATGGAGACATTAAAACAATGCTCAGATTGCAAAACAAATATAGAAATTTAAAGGATAATCGAACAAAAACAAAAGTGATAAAAATGCCTACAAACAACTTAATGCAAAGTAATGAAACAAAAAGCATAAAGTTGAGTGATGAAGAGATAAAGAGTTTGTTTATGGGACTTGTAAGAGTCGTCAAAGAAAGTGCAAATATTGAATCTGCTGAGCAGACGAAAAAAATTTTCGAACAAGCAGAAAAAGATAGCAGAAAAGCACTCATTGAACTTGAAGCAAAACAATTTGAAATTGAAAGGCTTTCACAACAAAATCTTGAATTGAAAGCAAAAAATTCACTACTAAATCAAACCCTAAAAAATTATAGAATAGAAAAACTGAAATTAAACACAAACAATCAGCTAAATTTGGAATAACAATTTGATATAAAATTTTGATAACAGCAAAATTTGTATCAAATTTTTTATATTCACTGAATAGAATATACTATGAATTATATTGTTAAAAGAAAAATGATTGGATGCTTTGCAGTTTTTTTGATTGTCATATTCGGCTTTGGCTTTGCCTTTACAAAGGACCTGACCGCAAGCACCACTGCCCCTATTGGCATTACTGTTGCAATTGATGCTGGACATGGTGGACTTGACGGTGGCTCTGTTGGAGTGTCAACTGGAATAACCGAACGGGACCTTAACATTGTTTTTGCAAAAAAACTAACCAAGTATCTAGAAGATTTGGGAATAACGGTTGTAAACACAAGACTTGACAAAAATGGGCTATACAAAGAAGTAACTGATGACTACAAATTGGTTGACATGAAAAATCGAGCAGACATCATAAACAACTCAAACGCACAAATTCTTGTTTCAATTCATATGAACAAATTTTCTGACCAATCACAAAATGGTGCACAAGTGTTTTTTGAACAAGGAAATGAAGACAGTAAAAATTTGGCTGAAAGCATAAAAAATATTTTGACAGCAAATTTTGAAAATGCTCGAAAACTTGTGCTTGCAGGAGATTATTATATCTTAAACGAAACAAAACCTATTGGAGTGATTGTTGAATGTGGCTTTTTGAGCAATCCCGAAGAAGAGAAACTTTTGCAAAATGATGAATATCAAAACAAAATGTGTTATTCAATTTATTGTGGAATCATAAACTACTTGGGGATTACAGATACAATTGCAGAAGGTCAGTATCATCAAATATAAAAAAAGGAAGTATATTATGTCAGTAAATGTTAATGAAAAAAATTGTGAAAACTTAAATTCTAAAATTCTAAAGGATGATGGCATATTTGAAAATTTATACCCTGAATTTAAAACAAATTTGCCAATGGAAAGTTTTGACTTTGAGCCAAAACAACCAACAAAACTATATTCATTTTTTTGTGTATCAAAACAGCATTTAGCAAAAAGAATTTATCTTGAAATGTTGAGAGCAATAACAAATTATGGTCAGTTGATTTCGGTTGCAAATGAGCAAGACAAAAACACAATAGAAAACTTAAAAAATCAAATGGAAATCTTATCTCTTGCAATGCTAAATTTGTATGGAAAAATGTTTTCCAATTCTGCAGTGCCATTTCTAACAATGCACCGAACAAAACTTTCAAAAGACTATTTGACTGCCTTAAAACAAATGTATAACAGAGTTTATCACATACATAATTTAGTGTTTAAGTTGTTGTCAAAAACCGATGAACAGTATAGGTCAACATTGATTATTATATTTACAAATTTAAAAAGTCAGTTGAAAAACTTGGATAATTTGATAATAAAAAATCAATAAAATTTTCAAAAAATATAAGAAAATACTCAAAAAAATGCTTATTTTTTATAAAATATATGCAAAATTTCTAAAATTTTTGTAATTTTTTATTTGAAATATAAAATAATCAAATAAAAAAATAAAAATATTTTTGATATATTTTTAATGCAAATTTTTAAATATAATTGACATTACAATCAAAAATTTAGCAAACAAAAAAAACAAGTTGCAAAATTCGTTTGCCTTGGCAATCTCTTGCCAACCAATCAGCAGTTGCTGGTTGGAACTTGTTTTTTTTGTTTTTAATTCAATTTTATAATTAGTTTTTTTTTCAAAATTTTTAAATTAAATTTATCAATATGTTTTGTATATAAACTACTATAAGTTTTTATAAACTATTTTTTCTTGCTATCAAAATATATTGTTCTCAAATAATGTTCATAGGTTGTTTGCTTGTCGTATTCTTTTGTTTTGTTTATCACAATAACTCTGTTTGCAACTGTCTCAGTAACTTCTTGGTCATGGCTTGTAAATAGAATTGAACCTTTAAAGTTTATCATACCATTATTGAGTGCTGTTATGCTTTCCAAATCCAAATGGTTTGTTGGTTCATCAAACAAAAGCACATTTCCAGAATTGAGCATCATTCTAGAAAGCATACATCTAACCTTTTCTCCACCGCTCAAAACTTTTGCCTTTTTCAGCGCATCATCGCCAGAAAACAACATTCTGCCAAGCCAACCACGAAGGAATGTTTGGTCGTTTTCTTTTGAATATTGACCAAGCCAGTCAACAAGGTTCAAATCACAACCTTCAAAATATTTTTCGTTGTTTTGTGGAAGATATGCTGTTGTGATTGTTTTTCCCCACTTGATTTGTCCGGTGTAGTCATCATCTTCTCCAGCCAAAATGTTGAAAAGTGCAGTTGGAATAAGTGCATTGTCGCTCAAAAATGTTATTTTGTCGCCCCTATTCACAATAAAGCTAACATTTTCAAACAATCCCGGCTTTGTTAAATTTTTAACTTCCAAAACTTCGTTTCCAATTTCTCTTGGAATTTGAAAATCAACATAAGGATATCTTCTACTGCTTGGAACAATGTCGTTTAATGTCAATTTTTCAAGTTCTCTTTTTCTGCTTGTTGCCTGTCTAGATTTTGAAGCATTTGCAGAGAATCTTGCAATAAACTGCTTGAGTTCTTCTGCCCTTTGTTCCATTTTTTTGTTTTGGTCTCTTGCTTGTTTTTGCAAAAGTTGATTTGTTTCATACCAAAAATCATAGTT
>CAMOHL010000098.1 GCA_946615295.1 uncultured Clostridia bacterium | reverse complement strand
TTCCGGTTCGCCTGGAAAACCTACAATGGTATCAGTGCTCAAATTTACATCAGGAATATATGACTTTATCATTTCAATAGTTTTTAGATAATGTTCAACCGTGTAGTTTCTGTTCATAAGTTTCAAAATTTTGTCGCTTCCACTTTGAACAGGCAAATGAATCATATGACTTATGTGTTTGCTGTTTGCAATAACCTTGACAACTTCTTCACTCAAATCTTTTGGATGAGAAGTCAAAAATTTTAGATTGAAATTGCCTTCAATTTTGTCGATTTCTTTCAATAGTTCAGCAAAATTATTTTTTCCGTTTTTGAAAGTATTTCCATAAGAATTAACATTTTGACCTAGAAGTGTTATCTCTTTGTATCCAGCTTCAACAAGTTTTTTGCACTCCAAAACAATTTCTTCCATTGGTCTAGATTTTTCTCTACCCCTAACAAAAGGAACAATGCAATATGTGCAAAAATTGTTGCAACCATACATAATGTTAACCCAAGCATTATAGCCACTTGTTCTGTAACTTTCAACTTCTATTGGCAACTCTTTTTCGTCATCAACAATTTTGCAAATTCTTTTTTTTGTCTGTTGAACTTCCAACAAATAGTCCTTGAATTTGTAACTGTTGTGAGTTCCAAAAATTATGTTTACAAAAGGAAAAGTTTTGTATATGTATTCTGCCATTTTTGGCTGTTGTAACATACAACCACAAACGGCAATAATCAAATCTTTTTTTATCTTTTTAAGTGGCTTTAATGCACCAATGTTTCCTATTGCTTTTTGCTCCGCAGCTTGTCTAACACAACAAGTGTTAAAAACTATGACATCTGCTTGTTCATCCTCTGTGGTTTCTCTATAACCTAAACTTTCTAGTGCGCCTGCAATTTTTTCACTTTCGTGAACATTCATTTGGCAACCAAAAGTAACAATTTTGTAATATTTATTCATAAGTAACTCCAAAGTTTATTATACAATGTTTTTTTTAAATTTGCTAGCAAAAATAATAAATATTAATATATTTATATTAATAAAATATTCAAATAAAAATTTTGAGAAAATAAAAGTGAGTTTTTTTGTTCAACAAAATTTTATTTTGAGTATATTTTTGATGATTGAAAGCAAACTATTTTATATGAAAAAATTTGGAAAATTTGTTTTGATTTCATCTATAATTTTGATATCAATTTTGGCACTGATTTTAACTGCCCTATTTTTGTATATTGACCTTGCAAAAAGCAATGTTGAGTTTGACAAATCTATGCTAGAAGCAAGGAACACAAGTATTGATATTTTTGATATTCATAACAACAAAATAAACGACAAAACTGGCAAAAAAGCACTCGTAAAAATTGAGCAATTGCCATCTTATGTCCCAAATGCTTTTGTTGCCATTGAAGATAAAGAATTTTATAGACACAACGGACTAAACTATAAAAGAATTGTAAAAGCTGCAATAAACAACTTGAAGTCTCGTTCCTTTAAGGAAGGTGCAAGCACAATAAGTCAGCAACTCATAAAAAACACACACCTATCTAGTGAAAAAACCATTGCAAGAAAAATAAATGAAATGGCACTTGCAAGAGAACTTGAAAGAAATTTTTCTAAAGATGAAATTATGGAAATATATTTGAATGTTATCTACTTTGGAAATGGTGCTTATGGAATTGAAAATGCAAGTGAATTGTATTTTGGAAAAACTGCAAGCGAACTTGAAATTGAAGAAGTTGCACTGCTTGCAGGAATGATAAAATCACCATCAAAATACTCTCCAATTTCTCACAAAGAAAGTGCGATGGAGAGAAGAAATTTGGTGCTGTTTGAAATGAAAAAAGATGGATTTATTTCAAATGACGAATATGAAAAATCTAAGTCGACTGACCTGATAATAAAAAACATAAGCTCAGGCAAAAACAAAAATTTTTATGAAGAAGCAACTCTTTTTGAAGCTGAAAAATTGCTAGATATGACTGAAAATCAAATTGCACTTGGCGGATACAAAATCTTTACATATCAAGATGAAACCGACCAAAAAGCTCTTTCAAAAAGCATAAAAGACAAAAAGTATTATGAAAAAAACAAATATGGAAACATTGCTGACTCCGTTGGAATTGTTGTTGACAGCAAAACTGGTGGAATAACTGCTTTTGATGGAAAAAGTATTTATGATATTGTAAATATGAAAAGAAGTCCCGGCAGTGCCATAAAGCCAATTCTTGTATATGCCCCAGCTATTGAAAATGGGTTAATCAGTCCATCTACTCCAATTTTGGATGAAAAAAAATCTTTTGGAAATTATAACCCACAAAATGTTGGCGACAAATATTATGGCTGGATTGATGTTACAAAATCAGTTGAAAAAAGTTTGAATATCCCTGCAATAAAAATTTTGCAAGCAAATGGTATAGAAAACTCAAAAAAATTTGCAAATAATTGTGGCATATCTTTCGACCAAACTGACAACAATCTTGCAATTGCACTTGGTGGACTCACAAATGGATTGACCGTTCAAAACCTTGTAAACTCCTATATTCCACTTGCAAACAATGGAAATTTTGTTGAAGCAAAATTTGTGAGAAAAATTTGTGATGAAAATGGAAATGTTGTCTATCAAAACAACGAATATTCCAAAAAAGTTATGAGTGAAGAAACTGCTTTTTTAACAACAGAAATGCTCATATCAAGCACCAAAAAAGGCACAAGCTCAAGACTTGCTGAACTACCTTTTGAAGTTGCAGGAAAGACCGGAACTGTTGGCATAAAAGGAACAAACAACAACAGTGATGTTTGGTCAGTTGCTTATACTCCAGAAAAAATTGTTGGAGTTTGGCTTGGAAATAGCACCGGAGAAAAAGAATTTATGCTTGAAGGTAGCAATAATGGTGGAACATTTTGCACAAATATCGTTAGGGATACATTCAAAGCTCTAAATATTGACAAAAACAAAAAATTTGCAGTTCCAGATGGAATTGTTGAATGTGTGCTCGACAACAATAAACTAGAGAAAGAACATATTTTGATGCTTGCAAATCCAGAAACTCCTGAAAGATACACAAAAACTGCCCTATTTAATCAAAAATTTGCTCCAACTCTTGTTGCAGAAAAATATACAAAAGAAAACTTGTGCAAGTTGACTTATGAAATAAAAAATCAAAAACCTGTTTTGAGTTTTGACGCAATAAAATCAGCAAAATACAAACTATATCGAATTGAAGAAGATAAAACAAAACTGCTTGAAACATTCGAATCAGTTATTGGTAGCCAAACTTACACCGACAAAACTGCAA
>CAMOHL010000097.1 GCA_946615295.1 uncultured Clostridia bacterium | reverse complement strand
ATAAAAAATTATCAAAAAAACCAAAAAAAAATAAATTTTTTGCTTTTTTTTCTTAATTTTTTTAAGTTTTATGTAAAAATAGTATAAAAACAAAACTTTTAAATTTGATATAAAAAAAGGCGAGTTAATATGTTTGATGAACTAACAAAACAAGATATTTTTGAGATGCAGGCAGAAATTGATGAAAGGATAAAAAAGAGAGCAAGTTTTCATGATGATATTGTCATGGCAAGAAGTTATGGCGATTTGAGTGAAAATGCCGAGTATCGCGAAGCAAAAAAAGCAAAAAACAAAAACGAGTCTAGAATAAGATATCTAAAAAGTATGATAAAAACAGCAAAGATAGTTGAAACCACTCAAAGTGAAGGAGTTGATTTTTTTGACAAAGTTTCTTTGCTCTTTGATGATACAAACGAAACTGAAGAAATTGTTGTTTCAACAAAGATGAGAGTTGATGCAACAAAGGGAGTGATAAGTAAGGAATCCCCACTTGGTTCTGCTATTTTTGGAAAAAAAGTAGGCGAAAAGGTTTTTGTTGATGTAAGTCCAGATGTGCAATATTATGTTACTATTGTTGATATAAAAAAAGGCGATGGCAAAATTGATGTGCCACTAAACAAGTATTGATTCGTTGTTAGTAACATCTATTTTGTTAATTGTGTAACTATATTTTTTTAACACTAATCATCACATATTTTAGGTTATAGATGTCGTGCAGTGATTATAAAAAATTTTTGTTATTGACATTTCAAAATGATAATAATAAAATAAATAGTAGGAGATATTTATGAAAAAATTAACAGTTTTTTTGGGTGGAACTTGTGGTGAATCAACATGGAGAAACAAATTATTAAAAAAGCTTAATAACAAGGTGGAAGCTTTTAATCCAGTTGTTGATAATTGGACTGCTGAATGTCAAGCAATTGAAGATGAACATAAAAAAAATGATGATATAAATTTGTTTGTTATAACTCCAGAAAGCCATTCAACATATAGTTTGTTTGAAATTGGAGTTGAAGCAGTAAAAAATCCAAAAAGAACAGTTGTGTGCTTTTTGGATGGTGAAAACGGATTTTATTTTGATAATCATACAACAAAATCAATAACAAAAATAAAAAAAGACCTTAAAGATTTAAAGGTTGAAGTATATGACAATCTTGATGACCTTGCTTTTAACTTAAATAATTATGCAGAGTATATTTCAAGCAAAGAAGAAACATTATAAGTTGCTAGTCAAATCTAGCAATTTTTTATTTCTTTAAATATGATAATTTTTTATGTTAAAATTGATTTTATTGTTTTTTTTAAAATGTTTATTTGGAAAAAAAATTTTTATATGCTAAAATATAATTATCACAAAAGGAGATTTGTATGAAAAAGTTTTTTAAGGATTTCAAGGCATTCATAAGTCGTGGTAGCATCATTGATTTGGCTGTCGGTGTTATCATAGGTGGAGCATTCACGGCAATTGTAACTGCCCTCACAAACAAAATACTCATGCCAATTATCAATTGGATATTGGCTTTGATTGTTGGAGGTGATGGACTATCTGCAGTTTACACATTTCTAAAAAAAGCATACACAGTTGATGCAAATGGCGACACAATTGTTGACCTTGCAAATAGTATCTATATCGATTGGGGTGCATTTATTATTGCAATCATTGATTTCTTGTTGATTGCTTTTGTATTGTTCTTGCTCATAAAAGCAATGATGAAAGCTCAAAACCTTGCAACAGCAACTGCAAAAAAATTTCCTACAAAGGAAGAAAGAAAGGAACTTAAAGCAAGGGGTGTAAACCTAAAAAATCAAAAAGAAGTTTTTGTTAAAACAGAAGAGTTGAGAGCTGAAAAAAGAGCTTTGGAAGAAGCTAAAAAGGCAGAAGAAGAAGCTAACAGAAAGCCAACAACAGATGAAATATTGACAGAAATTTTGCAGGAAATAAAAAAGAATAACAAAAACGACTAACAAAAATGTCCTTTATGGGCATTTTTTTTGCAAATTGTTTTGTTTTGTGTTAATATTAAACAAAGGAGATTGGTATGAAAATTTCTGCAAGTGGCGAATATGCTGTTAGACTTTTGGTCGAATTTGCAAAATATGACAATTTTGTTGCATTGAAAGATATTGCTGTCAAACAAGATATTTCTATAAAGTTTGCCGAAAAAATTGTTTCTAGGTTGCTAAAAAATGGAATACTAGAAAGTCAAAGAGGTCAAGATGGTGGATATAAACTAGCAAAAAAGCCGACAGAATGCACAATAAAAGAAATTTTGGAGACAACAGGCGATTGCAGTTCTATTGTTGCTTGCATTGATAATGAGTGTCCAAAAAAAGCAGAATGTTCAAGCATTTCGGTTTGGGTGAAACTAAATGGACTGATAAATGAGTTTTTGGACAAAATAACCTTAAATGATTTGCTAGAAAAAAACATATAAAAAAATTGTTGTGAATTAGTGAACAGTTTGTTCACTTTTTTTATTTCATATAAAAAAATCAAATATATTTGATTTGACTAATGGTTAAATATATTGTAAAATAAATTCATACTGATTTAGTAGGAATTGTATATAATTATAATAGGAGATAAGTTGTGAAAAATTTGTTAGATGTAAAAAATTTGATAGTTACAGCCGAAGAAAAGACAATTTTAAAAGGACTCAATCTTTCAGTAAATAGTGGGGAGATTCATGTGGTTTTGGGCCCCAATGGAGCAGGAAAGAGCACTCTTGCAAGTTCAATTATGAGCAATCCAGAGTTTGTCAAAAAAAATGGCAAAATTGTTTTTGACGGCGATGATATAACAAACAAGTTAACAAACGAAGTTGCAAATGCTGGTATTTTCTTATCTTTTCAAACCCCAGTTGAAATTGCAGGCATTTCAGTTTTTGAATTTCTAAAAACAATCAAAAGCAAAAAAGAAAACAAAAATGTTAGTTATTTTGAATTTAAAAAAGAAGTTGAAGAACTTATGGATAAACTTGACATAAACAAAGAACTTTTGAATAGAGATTTGAATGTCGGCTTTTCTGGTGGAGAAAAAAAGAAAATTGAAATTTTGCAACTACTAATTCTCAATCCAAAACTTGCAATTTTGGACGAAACGGACAGTGGTCTTGATGTTGATGCTGTCAAAATTGTTTCAAAGGGTATCCAAATGTTCAAAACAGAAAACAATGCAATTTTGATTATAACCCATTCAGCAAAAATCTTAGAGAATTTATCAGTTGACAAGGTTCATATTTTGGTTGACGGAAAAATCGTTCAGAGTGGAGATAGCAGTTTGATTCAAGAAGTGGAACAAAATGGTTATTCAAAATTTA
>CAMOHL010000096.1 GCA_946615295.1 uncultured Clostridia bacterium | reverse complement strand
CCAAAAATATTTTTTTCTCCTTTTGTGGCCATTTCATCACAATATTCAGCCATTGGGCTAGATGGAGTAATTGGATATATAAAGCTCATTTCACTCAATTTGTAACTTGCCAATGCACAAGCTGTGTTTCCGTCAATAATTTTTCTTTTCATAAAATTTCCTTTCTTTATATTATATCAAATAATGACTATTTTAGGCAAATAATAGTTTGATTTTTTGATATTTTGTGTTATATTATTTTTATGAAAAAATATTTGTGTGTTGTTCAATATGTTGGCAAAAATTATTGTGGATTTCAAAAGCAAAACAATGGAAATTCAATTCAACAAGAAATTGAAAAAGCAATAGAAACTGCAACAAAACAAAAATCTGAAATTTTTGCTAGTGGCAGAACTGATGCTGGTGTAAATGCAATTGCTCAAACATTTCATTTTGAGTCAAACACCACAATACCTGCCGACAAATTGCCATTTGCAATAAATCAATTTTTGCCAAACGATATAAAAATTTTGTCAGCAAAACAAGTTGAGCAAGATTTTCATGCGAGGTTCTCAGTCAAAAACAAAACATATCAATATAGAGCGTATGTAAGCCAAGTTGAATTGCCACTAAAAAATGAACAATCATTTTGGCTAAAAAAGCAACCAGACATCAAAAAGATGAAATCAGCAGCAAAATTGCTTGTTGGAGAGCATAATTTCAAGGCATTTATGAGCGCTGGTGGTCAGGCAAAGACATTTGTTAGAAAGATTTTTTCAATAAAAATAAGTCAAAAAAAGGAAGATATCTTTTTTGAAATCAAGGGCAATGGCTTTTTGTATAATATGGTTAGAATTATTGTTGGAACATTGCTAGAAGTTGGTTATGAAAAAAAGACGAAAAGTGATGTAAAGCAAATTTTAGAAAGCCAAGATAGAAAAAATGCAGGTTTTTTGACTCCAAGTTATGCTTTGTTTTTGAAAGAAGTTGAGTATTAAAAACCAAGGCATATGTGCTTAGAAATACAATATAGGTGTCAAAAAAACAAATAAATTATAAATTTATTTGTCAAAATTTTCACAAAGTTTTGGGTTTTGACTTTTAAACATTTGCTAAATATAATCTATTTGTTTATAATTATAATGATAAAAGGTGATTTTATGAGATATATAAAATTGGGTAGTGGATATTTCTTTAAAAACTCATGGTGGCTATTTTTGGTTTGGCTGTTACCATCAATTTTTATTGGTTTTTGTGCTGGACCATTTCAAATTATTCAGTTCATAAACAAATATCCAACAACAACCATTTCAGAGTTTAAAGATATTTTTGCTTTGATTATGCCATTCTCTTGGCAGAATATTATTTTTGTGATATTGGGTATTTCTCTTGTTTCAATATTTTTGAGTATGGCTATTGGAGAAATTGAAAATCATATGAGAAGTGGCAAAAAGAACTTCAAAGTTATGTTTTCTTATGTCAACAATGATGTTTTGGTTTCTTTCATCAACATTTTAATTATTGAAATCGTGTATCTAGCATTCACATTTTTGCTTGGATCAGTGCTATTTTTACTTCATCTGCTTATGAGTGGACTTGCAAGTGTTCCAACACTTCTCAATAGTATTTTTGCAATTACTCTTTGCGTTGCTGTGCTTGTTATATTTGTTTCACTTGAAGCAACATTCTTGATAAATATTCCAAATATGATTTCAAATGGATATTCATTAAAAGAAGGTATTAGTAGCACATCACAGCTTATGGGAAAATCAACATTCAAAATTATACTTTCTTATTTGGTACCATATTTGTTCATAATTCCAATCATCAGTTTGTTTGCTCAAACAAATGTGGCTTGGCTTGGAAACATTTTATGCTTTATGCTTATGTGCTCATATTATTCTAGTTTGACAATGACAGCATACTTTGAGTTGTCAAACACAAACAGATATGATAATAGAAAATATTATAATTATAACTAATTAGAGAGATGAAAATATGTTTTTAAAAAATACTTTAAAACTAACATTTGCAAATGCTTCAAACATTTGGAAAATACTTTTGTATAGATTTTTGTGTTTATTATGTGTTTTAGGCTTGACAACAGTCATCGCTTGGCCTATAATAAATACACTAATTAAAAATAATTTTTTTATTGATTTGCAAAAATCTTTTGAAAGTATGCTTTTCAATTTGAATTTTGAAACTCTATTTTTAACAGTAGACAATGTTTTAAAAAATTTTGTGAATATAATTGCAAATAGTGGATATATTGCACTAGCAATTTTTGTTATCATTTTTGATGTTTGTCTATTCTCTTTTTTGGAAGAATTTGCATCACTTGCAGTTCATCAGTCAGTTGGTGGATATATGTCAAGTTTAACAAAATATGGTTTCACAAACAGTTTGGTTTCAAATTTTGGAAAAGCAACAATACTTGCATTGTGTAGATTGTTTACAACACTTGTTTTGAATATATTGATTTGGGTTGGAATATACTTTATGGCTTCAAGTCTTTATAAATCAATTGGTGTGTTTGCAATTGTGCTAACATTCTTTGTCGCAATTGTTGTGATTTCGTTAAAAAAGTCAATGTTGTGTGGCTTGGAACCAGCTTATTTGATTCATAACGAATCAGTATTCAATTCATTCAAACACAGCTTAGTTGTGTTTAAAAAGTTTTTAAAAGTACTTTCAAGTTATTTAGTTTTGACACTGGTTGTCTTTGTAATCAACATTTTTGCATTGACATTCACAGCAGGTGTTGGATTGTTTGTAACACTGCCACTTACAACACTATTGTATATAATTTTGGAAGAAGTTATATATAGAGAATTGCTAGGTATGAGATACTATGTTGATAGCGATAGAATAATCACACCAAAAAAACTAGAACAGCAAGACAAATTTTCAAAAGTTAAAGATATAATTTAATCAAAAATCATATCTATTTTGCAAATGATAAAAATAAAAATTAGTAGCATGTAGATATGATTTTTTTATGTGCTATAAAAAGATAAAACAAAAAGGAGATATAATGATAAATAATAATGAAACGATAAATCAAAACGAAGCAAACGAACAAAATGTGTCAAATCAAAACAATCTAAACAAGACAAGAACACATAGCTATAATGCAGGTTTGCCAAAATCAGTTTTGAATAAGATAAGAAACAAAAAAAATGCAGAACAGTTGTCAAACAAAGAAAACAAAATAGATGCAAACAACAGTGAAAACAATAATTCAAACAAAGTAGAAACAAAAGTAAATAATAGAATAGATAAAAAGTCAACAAAAACTGCTGCTGCAAAACAAACAAACAACAAGAATAATACAAAAAAATCAGCAAAACAAACAGCAGGAATAACACAAAACAAACAAGTTGCAGATGTAAACAATCGCACTTTAAATGGTTTT
>CAMOHL010000095.1 GCA_946615295.1 uncultured Clostridia bacterium | reverse complement strand
ATATGAACGAAGAGTCATACAAAATCATAGACATAGACATTTCTCCAAAAAATTATAACTACAATCTAATTTTCAATTTGCTAGACAAAGATGGAAATATCACAAGCCAAACATTGTCAAATGGCAAATTTGCAAGCGACATATTTGAATGTGAAGTTTTGGATAATGAACACATTGCAATAACAACAAAATCAATTGGTGAAGAATATTTGCAACTTGCAGTCAATATTGATGGCTATGACTATTGTTCACCTTCAAAATTATTCAAACTAAAAAGTGATAACATTGCAAAGGAAATAAAGGTTGTCAATGCAGAAGACAGCAAGGTTTATGACGAATACACAATATATGACCAGTATAACGGAAAGGAAGGCAAGGAACTCAAAGTTTTGGTTGCCGGCGAAAATATTGTTGCAGGAACAAATTTTGTTGTCAGGTCATCAATAGATGGGCAAGATTTGAGCAAAATAAGACTTATGACAGCAAGAAGAGATGCAAGTGGAAATTTGGTTCCAGTAAAATTCTTCTCACATGGTGCTCAAGATTTTGATATCATTCCAAACAATTCAACTCTATACATAATGGCGAATGCAAAAAATATTGTTGAGGGCGATTCAATTTCACTTGACTTTGTTGTCTACAACTCAATTGGTTTGCTTGGCAGTGAAACTTCAACAACTGTAACTTTCAATCTTCGAAAGGGTGTCAGTGAACTCAAATTGGACAGGGAGTATCAAGACAATGTGATTATGCTTCCAATCAAGGAAACATACAATGGTCAAACACTCACCGAGCAAAAGGAAATTTTGGTTTGCATTGATGCCAACGAATACACAGAGTCTGTTTACACAAACAGCAGTGGCGATGGCTATGTTCTCAAAAACAATATGGTTAGCTATCAAGATGCCTATGTTCAAGATGGCAAAAGAATTTTCAAATTTGATATATATGGAGTTTTGGAAGGAGTTTACACTTTGACATTCTACACTCCAAACGGAACTGTTTTGGATGTTAAAGTTAGGGTATTCTCAAAAATTGACAACATAACTCTAACAACAAAGACAATTGAACAAAATTCGGATATTGGCGAACTAAACTATGTTGTTCAAGAAAACACAAATCTCAAAACTTTGGAAGGTGGAAGCTTGGCAATTAGAGTGGGTGGTGTTGTTGAATTGAACATCAATCCATATCTAAGCAGATATCAAAAACAAATAAACTATCAAAACATAAAATATAGTTTTATGGATTTTGATGCAGAAAATCAAACAGAAGAAAATATTGAAGAAAACTACACCAACAAAAGTCAATTTGTCAGAGTAGATTCTTCAAACAATTTGACTGGTCTTGCTGAAGGCGACACTCATGTTTTGATTGAAATTAGAACATGGGATGACGGTGAGCAAGATTCAAACATAAAGATATACCTACTTAAATTTGACCTCAAAGTTTATGTTGCTTTGCAAAACATTGAGTTCTTGCAAAAAAACATAACAATCTGGACAAAATCTAGTTTGAGTGATTTTGTTGACGAAAGCACAGGACTTTCAGAAAAACAACAATATGGTGAGTTTGAGTTTGAACTCAAAATCAACCCACTCAAAACGAGCATTGATGAAGAAAATGATATAAACAGCTATCTCGTTGGAAATGATTCATCTTCAATCAATGTTATCAGCAAAGTTTATGACAAACAAAACAACACCTATAGAATAAAAATTTCAGTTGATGATTTGCCATCTGGAAAAGATGAGGGTGTTGCAAAATTGATGATAACAGTTCATCAATACGGACGAAATTTGATTGCAGATTCAAGCATAACAATCAAAAGAGCAGAAAAAATAGCCGACATCTATGATGTTGCTGTTGTAAAAAACAACATTGAAACACCTTTGGTTTCATACAAAGATGCTCCAAGCAGTTTAAAACAATATGATTTTGATTATTATATGTATATTGATTCAAGAGATGCAATCAATCAAAATTCAATTCTAAAATTTGAACTCACATCAAAAATTGAACCAGAAACCGTTCTCAACAACAATTTGGTCTATGTTGACAGAAAGTTTGTTGATGAAAGTTTGTCTGTTCAATACGATGATGTGTTAAGTATTAACAACAAAGAAATTGCTGTTTTGAATGCAGGTCTTGTGTATGTTGATATTTGTGCATGCGATAGTTATAATAGCAACACAAAATCTTTTGCAACCAAAAAAACAATTTTGATAAAGTGTGCAGACGGAATTTCAAAAAGCACAAGTTTTGAAGTTTCTAGCATTGCAGATTTGCAAAAAATAAATTCAAACAAAGCAAATTTAGACAAGAACTATATCGTAACAAAAAATCTAAATTTAGCATCACAAGGATATTTCACTCCAATTGGCTATGTGAATGGCGAACTCAACGAGTTTGATGGAGTGTTTGATGGACTTCTTGATGACAATTTTGGTGAAAAGAGTTTGGCAACAATCTCTGGAATAAGATTGTCTGGAGAACATCAATATTCTGGTTTGTTTGCAAAACTCGGTAGCAATGCGCAAATTACAAATTTGAATGTTGAAATGTTGCAATTCAAAAACACAAACAATCAAGAAATCCTTTATTTTGGTGGAATTTGTGGTGAAAACAATGGTTCAATAAGTTATATCACTGTTTCATTTATGAATTCAAACTTTGAAAACATTCAAAATGAATTCTACTTTGGTGGAATTTGCGGAACAAATAAAAATAGAATTTATAATAGCTATGTTAAAGGCGAAGTCAACATAACAGGCAGTGATGAAATCAACTGTTTTGTTGGTGGATTTGCTGGTCTAAACAATGGACAAATAAATGGCAACACAAAATTCTTTAACAATGCAAACATTTTCGACTCATACAACTCAGAAATAAACATTTCAGCAACAGGAAATGTATATTTGGGTGGAATAGCAGGATATTCAACAAATCTAATAGAAAAAGTATCTTTTGACGGAGTGTTAAATGGCCAAAACAATGTTGGTGGAATTGTTGGTTACATTGAGTCAAATGGAAATCAAGACATTGTTTTGAATGATGCTTTTGTAAGCGGAATTGTAGTAGGTCAAAACAATGTCGGTGGACTTGTTGGAAAAGTTACAGCTTCAGACAGCAAAAAAGCGACAATCAAAAACATTTCATTTGTGGCATACAACAATCAAAACCAAGTTAGAATTCAAGGAAACAATAATGTTGGTGGACTAATTGGTTTTGCCGAAAACATTAACCTTCAAAATGCTTATGCAAGAAGCTATGTCAACCATTCAACTTTGTCAAACAATGACATTCAAACAAATCAAAACAATGCCTTTGTTGGTGGACTTGTTGGCTATGCAAAAAATGTTGACATAAAAAGAGCTTATTCAATTCAAAAAATTGGGTATGGAATTGCAGAAACTGCAAATATTGGTGGACTTGTT
>CAMOHL010000094.1 GCA_946615295.1 uncultured Clostridia bacterium | reverse complement strand
CTAAAGAATCATTTGACGATTTTAAATATACTTTAGATAATTTGATAAAGTTATCACCAAACAATATTACAGTACATACATTGGCTGTTAAAAATGCGTCAATATTAAAGCAAAAAATATCAAATTTAACTGAAGATGAAATTCAAAAAATGGTTGAATATTCATACAAAATATTAACTAATAATAATTACAAACCATATTATTTATACAGACAAAAAAATATGCTTGGACTATACGAGAATGTTGGATATTTTAAGGATAATGCTATCTGTGAATTTAACATAGAAAGTATGGAAGAAATGGTAAGTATTGTGGCTTGTGGTGCTGGTGCAATAAGCAAAAGAATATTTAAAGAGCAAAACAGAATTGAGAGGACTGCAAATGTTAAGCAAATTCAAGACTATATCGCACGTATTGATGAGATGATAGAAAGGAAAAGTCAATTATTTAAATAAACATATTGCAAATTTATTTTTGTTATGGTAAACTGAATATGAAGTGTTCAATAATTAAATCGGAGGTGTATTATGTTATTTGATCGAACTAAAAAAGGTAAGAAACTAGAGGATGATGAAACAAAATGGTTACTTGTTAGAATTGATGGTGATCACTTTATAAAAAATTTAATTGTAGATGAAAAGTTGTTCGCTTTTATGGTTATGCGAGGCGTTTATCCTGCACAAGCAAATCTTTCTGTTATTGGTAAATATTTAGGCTGGCATAAGGGTGAAGATGGAAAGGTTTATGACAAATATTGTTTAAACAAAGAAAGATTTAATTCGTATTTTGAAGATATAAATGAGCATAAAGAGTTTGTCAAAGAATTTAATACTTATTTAAACCAAACAAGAAAAATTGTCAATAATGTTGCAGATGGTAGTTTAGAATACTATATTTTTAAAACTTATTTCATTAAAGGGCAGGTTAAAGAATTCTCTAAATATGATATAGGTTGTGAACAAGATAAAAGCAAACAAGGTATAATAGAAAAATAATAATCAATTAAATATGTTTTATATATTAATAATGCTAAAATTTCAAGATATTTTAAAAACAAACTAAAATCGAATCTAACATTGACAAATTAAAAATTTTGTGCTATTATTTACTTAGTTATTCAGATGGTTGCGTTTATGGCTGTGATGGCCATAGATGAGGAAAGTCCGAGCTTCATAGAGCAAGGTGCCAGTTAACGGCTGGTGGAGGCGACTCTAAGGATAGTGCAACAGAAATAGACTTCCCGCAAGGGTAAAGGTGGAAAGGTAGGGTAAGAGCCTACCGGATGATTGGCAACAATCATTGCTCTGTAAACCCCACTTGATGCAAGATTAAGTTTGGACTTTGGGTGTCCTTTCCCGTCCAACAAAAGTATCGCTAGAACTTGTTGGTGACGACAAGTCTGGATAGATGACCATCAAAAACAGAACTCGGCTTATAGACTGTCTGACAAAAAGACTGATTGCAGTCTTTTTTTATTGTCTAAAAAAAATGTTTTTGTCAATAGTTTTTTTATGAACAAGAAAGAGTATATAAAAAAGGCAAAGCAAGAAATCATAAACAGAGTGAAGTTTCATGCTCCAATAGTTTATGATGATGTTGTTGACAGAAAAATTCTTATGGACAATGGAATTGATTTTAATTTACCAATTTTTCATTTTGATAAAACACTAAACAAAAACCTTCTCAAAGCAATTGAAATGGCTCAGAATGAATGTGATTTCAATGTTGTTTTCTCTCAAAAAAGTCTTGGCAAGATCAAAGAAAATAAACTTAAAAAACTTAAAAATTTTTTTGTGACAACAAAATATTCATCATCAAGACTTATTGAAAATATAAAAAAACTCAACATAAATTATCGCTCGTATTCAAATTTTAATCTCAAATTTCAAGATAAGTTTTTTAGGGTTAACAATAAAATTTTGAATCCGTGTTTTGATAACTTCTTTTTAACCTGCAAAAACAATTTTGATGATGTCTTTGTGGAATATAAAGAATTTGTTTTAAATGGAAATAATGTCTTTGTCAAATTTATAAATACTGCAAAAACTGCAAAAAAAATTGAATGCGAATTCAATTTTCCGCTAAAAAATGGCTATTATTTGTTTAAAAGACTTGAAAAATGCATTTTTATTGAAAATATCATAACAAAAGAAAAAATGTATTTTTCCTTCAATTGTGGTGCTGCAAAATTTGATTTTTCTGCTGTAAATGGGCTTGAAAACTCGAAATATTGCTGCATCAACATAAAATATTCACTCAATTTGAAAGGAAAGCAAATGGCTTATTCTTTCTTTAATTTTGGTAATGAAAAATTTTTGCCTAAAAATTTGAATTCGGTTTCAAAATTTTGTGATTTATCGCAAAAAATGTGCTTTTCTGAGTTTGATATTATGGTCAAAACGAAAAATTTTGAGTTTGATGATTTTTTAAACAAAACAATGCCGATGAAGATTTGGCTTGGGTGGCTCAATTTTGAAAGGAATTTTTCTTTGGAAGAAAAGTATAAGACATACAGAAAATTGTTTTTGAAAGGAAAGGATAAAATTGTGTTCACAAATTTTGCACAACTGGGTGTTAGAGAAATTTTTATATTCAACGGGATGGATTACAAAAAAATATCAATTGTTTTATCGAATGAAAAATTTTTGAAGATTGGAAAAACTTGCTTTTGGGGGACGAATTCATTATCAACAAAATCACTCAAAACAGTTGAGCCAATTGTCTTTTCACTTGGATGAGAAATTTGCATTGAATGTTTTTGTTTGCAATATTATTTCATCTTTGCTATAATATTTAAATATTATGGGTATGACTCAAAGAATTCCACTCGCTGAAAGAATGCGAGCAAATAATTTGGAAGAATTTGTTGGACAACAACATATTGTTGGGAAAAACAAATTGCTTTATCGTGCAATCTCAACAGGCACTGTTGGGAGTTGTATTTTTTATGGCCCACCTGGGACTGGGAAAACAACTCTTGCGGGAATCATTGCAAAAATGCTTAATGCAAACATTGAAAAACTTAATGCGGTTTCAAGTGGTGTTGCTGATGCAAAAGCGGTGATAGAAAGAGCAAGATCTCAAAAACAAATGTTTGGGACAGATACTTACTTGCTTTTGGACGAATGTCACAGATGGAGCAAAGCCCAGAGCGATTGTGTTTTGCAAGCAATTGAAGAAGGAAGCATTTTCTTTATTGGTTCCACAACGGAAAATCCATACACAAGTATGACAAGAGCTATTGTTTCAAGATGCAGTGTGTTTGAATTTAAGAAGGTATCTCAGGCGGATGTTGAAATTGTTTTGAAAAGAGCACTTACAGACAAGGAAAAAGGTCTTGGAGAATATAAAACTGCTGTTGAGGATGATGCAATAAAATATCTGGCTTTTGCCTGTAATGGTGATGTTAGGAATGCATTAAACAGTCTAGAACTTGCTGTTTTGTCAACTCCAGTAGGTAAGGACAGAAAGATACATATCG
>CAMOHL010000093.1 GCA_946615295.1 uncultured Clostridia bacterium | reverse complement strand
GCAAGAACAAATCCATCACAGCTTAACCAAGTTTGCGGTATGCGTGGACCAATTAGTGCTGCGAGTGGAGAAAAAATTGATATTCCAATCAAATCAAACTATCGTTATGGCTGTACACCATTTGAATACTTCATGGGTGCCCGTGGAGGAAGAAAAGGTCTTGCCGATATTGCTATGAAAACTGCCGATGCAGGTTATTTGACAAGAAGACTTGTTGATGTTGCACAAGAAGTTATCATAACAGAAGACGATTGTTTTGAAACACTTGGCGAAAAAGTTAGGGGAATGAAAGTATCTGCAATAAGTATTGATAGCACAGAAGTTCTTTCACTCAAAAAGAGAATTGCTGGAAGATATTCAGTTGAAGACATTGTTGACCCTAATACAAAAGAAGTTATTGTTGAAGCAAACACAATGATTTCAGATGAACAAGCAAAGAAAGTTGAAGCTGCAGGTATCAAGGAAGTTGAAATCAGAACAGGACTTACTTGTAAGTGCAGAAATGGAGTTTGTGCAAAGTGCTATGGTAGAGATATGGCAACAGGCAAACTTGTATCACTTGGCGAAGCTGTTGGTATCATTGCTGCTCAATCAGTTGGTGAACCAGGAACACAGCTTACCATGAGAAACTTCCATACTGGTGGTGTTTCAACAGCAAGCGATATCACAACCGGTCTTCCAAGAGTTGAAGAATTGTTTGAAGCTAGAAGACCAAAAGGTGTTGCAACTTTGAGTGAAGTAACTGGAAAAGTTACAATCAACAAGGTTGACAAGCTTGATGAAATTGTTGTTCATTCATCAGAAGGTGATGTATCTTATCTTCTTCCTTATGGCAGTGATTTGCTTGTTAAGGAAGGCGATGAAGTTTATCCAGGCACACCACTCACAAAGGGTTCAATTTATCCAGCTGATATTTTGAGAACTCAAGGTATGAGACAAGTTCAAAATTATCTTATCAATGAAATTTTGAGTGTTTATAGTCGTCAAGATGTTGATATCAATCCAAAGCATTTGGAAATGATTATCAGACAAATGTGCAGAAAAGTTCAAATAGAAGATGCTGGCGACACAAATCTTCTTCCAGGAGATTATGCTGACATCAACACATTTGAAGATGCAAACAAAGAAGCTATGATGGAAGGTAAAGTTCCAGCAAGTGCAAAGCCATTGCTTTTGAGTATTACAAAGGCATCACTAAACACAGAAAGCTTCTTGTCTGCTGCATCATTCCAAGAAACAAGTGCAGTTTTGACAGATGCTTCAATAAAGGGTAAAGTTGACTATTTGACAGGTATCAAAGAAAATGTTATGATAGGAAAACTTATTCCAGCCGGAACAGGTATCAAAAAATATCGTGATTTGATGCCAAAATACATTTCAAAGGCATTTGAAGAACATGATGCTTCAGTTTTGGATATTGACTATGACAATCCAGATGAAGAATAAAAATAGAACAAGAAACTTTAAAATAAGTTTCTTGTTTTTTTGTGCTTTAAATATAAATTATCAAATAATAAATCAATTATAAAATGCTCAAAATTTCTATAAAAATCTTGCAAAAAAGCAGTCAAAAAAATATCAAAAAAAAGTTAAAAAAATTTCAAAAAGGGTATTTACAAATGAGTTTTTGTATGTTATAATTTGCTTGTAATAAAAAAATGGAGATTGAAATTATGAATAAAGCAGAAAAAATGATCGGTGATTTGTGTTATAATAATGCAAAAAATAAAGATGCTGTTGCAAAGTATCTTGGTTTATATAAACAAAACAGACAAGAGAGAAGACTTCGTGATAAAGCTATCGACAACAAAAAAGAGATGGCAAAAGAAGCAACTCTTGAAAATAATTGGAACTAAAAAGTTGCTTAAGGCAACTTTTTTTGTTTGTTAAAACAAAAAGATATCTTTATTTTAAAAGGTAGTTTCTTTTGTTGTTTATACTTATAAATATAAAAAAACAACTCAAAAAGGTTTTATTTTCAATTTTTATTTAATAAAATATAGTAAAATGTTTTTAAATTTTATTTTGTTGTGTTAAAATAAAAATGATATATGTTTGGAGGAGCAATGAAACAATATACTTATCCTGCAGTATTTTACTATGATGAAGAATATAATCAATATGCAGTAGAATTTTCTGACATATGTATTTATGCCGAAGGCGACACAATTGAAGATGCCTATCAAAATGCACAAGAATATTTGAAAAAATATTTGGATTGTTGTGATGAACTAGGAGTTGAACCAAACAAACCAGGCACATACAATTTTGTTGAACAGAATCATCCAAACGGAAAAACAATGCTTGTTACTGTTGAACACGAATCAAAAAATGATGAACAAGAAAAAAAACAAGAAACTTTCACAAATCTAAACGAAGATATTGTTGAAGATATTTCTGACGATATTGTTGAAAATATAACTGAAAATCTAAATCAAGAAGATGTTGTTTTTGAAGAATTTTTAAAAGATAAAAGCAAAAACAGCACTGATGGTAGTGATGATGGAGATGATGACTTTTCTCTACCAGAAATTGAATAAAAAGCATAAAAGGGCAGTTCTGCTCTTTTTTTTGTTTTTTAATCAAAAGATGTTTAAAACAAATTATTAAAAAGCAAAAAAGTTTGTCAATTTGAATTATTTTTGTTGATAATTTTTTTTTGTATTGCATTTATAAAAAAACAGTTTAAATTAAAAGAAAATCTTTAAAAATTATTGTCAATATTTTGATAGTTTTTTTTCAAAACTGTTGACAATGCTTGGCCTTTTTGATAAAATATTTTCGTAACTTTTGTTACAATTTTTTTTGGTGTAACAAAAGGTGCTGGAGTGGAGTCCAGTTGCTAAGGATAAAGCTTCAAAAGACCTACAAAATTTATAAACTATGCATATTGTGTTGCGACAATGATGCATGTGTGTAACTCGAGTTTGTCTTTGTATGAATTTAACCTTGGGTTGAAGGTTAGTTCATCCGGATTTTTTAAGGAGGAAAAATTATGCCAACAATCAATCAACTTATAAAGCAAGGCAGAATGAAGGCTACAAAAAAGTCTAAAACTCCAATTTTAAATGAGTGCCCACAAAGAAGAGGTGTTTGTTTGACAGTTACAACAACAACACCAAAAAAACCAAATTCAGCTCTCAGAAAAATTGCAAGAGTTAGACTTTCAAACGGTCAAGAAGGAACTTGCTATATCCCAGGCGAAGGTCACAACTTGCAAGAACACAGTGTTGTTCTCATCAGAGGTGGCCGTGTTAAGGATTTGCCAGGTATAAGATACCACATTGTCCGTGGAACTATGGATACTGCTGGTGTTGCAAACAGAAAGCAAAGCCGTTCAAAGTATGGTGCTAAAAAAGCTAAATAAGTTTAGGATGATAACCACAATTTAAGGAGGAAAATAAATATGTCAAGAAGAAGTGCTGCTGTTAAAAGAACAGTTCTTCCAGATCCAAAGTTCAACAGTATTGTTGTTGCAAAACTTATCAATCAAGTTATGTTGTCTGGAAAGAAAAGCATTGCAGAACAAATAGTTTATAGTGCATTTGACAAAGCTGGTGAAAAACTTGGTCAAGACGGAATTGCTGTTTTCAGCAAGGCTCTTGAAAATGCAATGCCAGTTTTGGAAACAAAAGCAAGAAGAGTTGGTGGTTC
>CAMOHL010000092.1 GCA_946615295.1 uncultured Clostridia bacterium | reverse complement strand
TTTGGCAGGCGAAGTAGGACTCGAACCCACGACCAACGGTTTTGGAGACCGCGACTCTACCAACTGAGCTATTCGCCTAAATAATATTAAATTTTTCTACAAACTTTGAATAACAACCATTCACGGTAGACCCGAGGTCTTCCTCTGACAAAAATAGTCGCAATTCAACCATAAAGGCATCTTGCTCCTTTTTTGGTCAGAACTTAGTTGTCGCAATGATCTGCCACTGGCAGTTGCTCCAACTCGTTCCAACTGAGCTATTCGCCTAAATATATTAAATTTTTCTTCAAACTTTGTATAACAACTATAAAATTATTAAACAAATAAATTATATAAATAATATTTTTGTTTGTCAAGTTATTTTGCAAAAACAATTTATTTTGATATAATAAAATTATGAAAAAAATAACAATATATACTGATGGTGCGTGTTCTGGAAATCCCGGAAAAGGTGGCTGGGGCTGTGTTTTGATATATAATGACTATAAAAAAACTTTTAGTGGTTATGATGAAAATACAACAAACAACAAAATGGAGCTTATGGCAGTTATAGAAGCACTAAAAAAGCTAAAAGAACCTTGCGAAGTTGATGTTTATACAGATAGTGCTTATGTTAGCAATGCATTTTTGAATGATTGGATAACAAACTGGCAAAACAATGGATTTAAAACAGCAGGCAAAAAAGAAGTTCAAAACAAAGATTTGTGGCTTGAATTGATTACTCTTTGCAGTACTCATTCTGTAACTTTTCACAAAGTCAAAGGCCATGCAGACAACGAACTCAACAATTTGTGCGATAAACTTGCAACTGATGAAATAAAAAAACA
Source organism: uncultured Clostridia bacterium (assembly GCA_946615295.1). GTDB lineage: Bacteria > Bacillota > Clostridia > Christensenellales > UBA1242 > UBA9845. Next base: position 2,984 of record CAMOHL010000092.1, on the reverse strand, counting down.
TAGCTAGTATAAAAAAAAGTTTGATATATATCAAACTTTTTTTAACTGTGTTTTGTTTTGCTTCTAAATATAAGTGCAACAAAGAAAGAAAATATAACTGATGCAGCAATTCCAGCAGTAGTTGCAGTCAGTCCACCTGTGAGTATGCCCAAAACTCCTTTGGTTGAAACTTCTTTAATCACACCTCTTGCAAGTGTTCTACCAAATCCAACAATTGGAATTGTTGCACCTGCCTTTCCAAAATCAACAATATATTGATATACTCCAATTCCTTCCAAAAGAACACCTGCAACCATAAATGTAACCAAAATTCTTGCACTTGTCATCTTTGTTTTGTTTATCAAAATTTGTCCAATCAAACAAATTATTCCACCTGTCAAAAATACTTTTAGATATGTTAAAAGCATATTTCAATCTCCTATTTACTAAACTTTATTTTTTTTGATGTTCCATTTTTTCTCTTTATATATTCATTGTTTGAATTATTGTCAACATTAACCACTTCTTTTTCTCTTTCTATAACAATTGCATGAGCAATACAAGGAATAGATTCCCCCTGTTGAGTTGAAATTGTGCTAAGTAGTGCACCAGTTGCAACAAACAAAATTCTGTTATATATTCCCTTTTCCATTTGGTCTAAAATAAAGCTGTTGAGAACCGAAGCACTGCAACCTGCTCCACTACCACCCTGAAAAGTTTTTTGATCTCTAGCAAAAATTATTTGTCCACAATCACAATAGTTGTTTGTGAATTTGTAGCCATTGTATTCCATCAAATCTCTCAAAATTTCAGAGCCCAATTTTCCTAAATCGCCAGTAATTATCAAATCATAATCTTCAGGTTTTCTTTTGGTATCCTTAAAGTGTTCTATAATGGAATTTGCTGCAGCAGGTGCCATTGCTGCACCCATATTGTTTGCATCTTTTATTCCGTAGTCTGTTACCTTGCCAAAAGTCGCCATTGGTATATATATTTTTGAATTTTCATCACTTCCCAAAATTGTGCAACCTGCCCCAGTAACTGTCCACTGGCTGACAGGTGGTCGTTGATTTCCTAATTCCAAAGGAAAACGATATTGTCTTTCTGCAGTTGCAAAATGAGAAACTGTTGAGCAAATTGTCTTTTTTGCATAACCACCGTCAACCAAAGCAGCTCCAATTGCCAAACTTTCACTCATTGTGCTACATGCTCCATAAAGTCCAATAAAAGGTTTTTCAAAGTGTCTTGCCGAAAAACTTGAAGATATGATTTGATTAAGCAAATCTCCCCCAATCATAAAATCTATATCGGCAAAATTGATATTACCTTTTTTTATTGCACCTTCAATGGCTTTTTGCAAAATTTCTCTTTCTGCAATTTCATAGGTTTTTTGCCCAAACAAATCATCTTTTATAATCTCATCAAAGTAACTACCCAAAGGTCCTTCGCCTTCTTTTTTCCCCACTATTGCATATCGGCTTACAATTTTAGGTTTATTTCTAAAAATAATTGTGCTTTCGCCCAATCTATTTAATTTCATATTTTACCCCTTAATTTGCTATTTTTTTAATAATTTTGCTAAAAGGAACAAAAAAATTAAGTTTTTACTGCTATTTTTGCTATTTTTTTGCAAATTTTTATTGTTTTTTATAAATTTTTATTATTTATATTTTAATTAAACTTTAATTTATCTATATTTTTAAATCACAAAATTAAATATATTACTCCGACCAAAATACTAGAAACAATTCCACAAACTATAACTGGTCCAGCAACAACAAACATTTTTACACACATACCAAAAATGATGCCTTCTCTTCTAAATTCCATTGCACTTGAACAAATGCTGTTTGCAAAACCAGTTATTGGAACAATTGTTCCTGCTCCAGCGAATTTTGCTATATCATCAAAAACACCTATTCCTGTCAAAATGCAGGTTATAAAAATGATGACTGTCAATGTCCAAGCACCGAGTTCTGTTTCGCTCATTGCTGGAAACCAAATTTGCAGTGTGTCTGTTATGGCTTGACCAAAACAACAGATTAGTCCCCCAATCAAAAAGGCATAAAGTAAGTTTGGCCATTCTCTTGACTTTGGCGATTTTGATGAAACATACAAATTATATTTTTTATTTCTTTCTTCTCTATCCATATTAACTCCAAAAAAAATATTGCCAAATTTTAGTAAATAATACAAAAATTAAAAAATTTGTAAATATTAAATTAAAATTTGAGCAAAATAAAATTGATATTGGAGGATATATGAAAATTAAAAAAATATATATGTTTATTTTTGTGTTGCTTGCCATATTTCTTGCTGGCTGTGGCAATCAAAACACAGAAATTGCAGTTGCAAAGAATATTGATAAAAATGCAAATAGATTAGATTCTATTATCCAAAAATTGGATAATATGAACTATGATGATATTATTATCGAGGATATAAATCCTTTGCAGGATAATACATTCAATACAACAAATAATGCTCAAACAAGCAAAATGTATGATGTTGTAAATAATCGAGTTGTTAATGTTGAAAATCTTCAAAAAAACAATTTGTATAGCACAAGGAGATTGACAAACAATACAGCAAATACATTTGGCAGTAAAAATGAAGAATATACACAAAATGTAATCAAACCAAGCTACTACACTCCAAAATATGTCAATCAAACTTCTAGTTCTTTCACTGACCAAAATTTAACAAACTATATAAATAAAATTGAAAACTTGTATAAAACTTGTGCAGATTGCATTTCTTGCAACACAGAATGTAGAAATGAAACATCAAATTTAAAACAAAATATAAATGATTGTAAAGTATTGAGCAACAAATTAAAAGACGGCACAATTAAACTCTCAAACGAAGAAATAACTGAGTGTAACAATTGCTTAGACAATTTGTTTAATTTGTCAAATAGGCTTGCATCAACAAAAGACAATTTGATGCTTAAAGAAAAAGAAATTATAAATTTGAAAAATAATTTTTCTAAAAATGTAGACAAT
>CAMOHL010000091.1 GCA_946615295.1 uncultured Clostridia bacterium | reverse complement strand
TCCAAGTTTGTTGCATTGTTTTATAAACAAAAACTTGAACAAATCATCTGGTCTGTTTTTTGCTTTGATTTCATCAATCTTTGCAAAATCTTGCTCTGACAAATCTAAATCACTGTCATAATAATTTGTTATCAAGTCAGGTTCTTTTTTGCCTTGTGTAACACTTGAAAGAACTCTTATGCCTGATGGAAGATAATCATTAACTTCCATAAATCTTATTGCAATAATTCGGTTGAACCAAGTGTATGCAATTTCTTCAACAGTGTCCTGAAAAGCATCTTTTTGAGTTTGACCTGATTTTACTCTTTCATTTATAAGCTCAATGAGAGAATGTCTTTTTTGAATATCTGTTCCAGATATTGAAAAAGGAGTATTTCCACCAATGTCAAAATACTGAACTTCATTGTTTGATTGTGGAAGTGGACTACTTATGCCACTTTCACTAATTCCTATCATATGTGCCTTGTTTGCAATTTCATTTGTTAGTTTGTATCTCGCTTTTACTGCAAAATCTCTTATTGCATTTTTATCCATTGTGTTTTACTCCTAAAATTCAATTTATCTTTAATTTATAATTGTGATTATGTCGTTATTTTCCAACTGTTTTTCCAATTTTTGTTTCAATTCATCAAGATATTTGTTAATATCTTCTTTGTTTTTGATAATCCAAGTTTTGCTGTTGAGTTCTCTGAATGTGATTGATCTATTTTTTGGTTTGATTTCAGTTGGAACTTCAGCATTATCATTTGAAGCACTGCTCATAATTTCATTGATAAGTCGTGCTTTGATTGTGTCAAGTTCAAGACGAACATTGTGAACAACTGAAATGTTGTTTGAGTGCTCAAGTTTTTCTCTCAATTCACCAAACAAATTGTTCGCCTTGTTTTTTACTTCTTCATTGTTAACTGAATTTGCATAGTCAATCACTTCTTTTTTTGCTGAATCAAGTTCTCCATATATTGGACTTGCAGTGTCATCAAGTATTTGGCAATATAGTGAATTAAACTCATTCACAAGTTCAATCAAAGAATGAATATTGTTGTATGGCTTTTCACTGTTTATTATTTCATTTATCTTATTTGCAATTTTTGAAACTTCTTCACTTACAACATAGTTTTTGCTATCGTTATAAATTCTCATTTTTTGAACAGCATCATCAAACAATTTTTTCTGCTGACTGTTTTCATTAAAGAAATTTCTTATTGGTTCCAACTCTTCAACACTTTGTTCAAGTTCATCTTGTTTGCTTGAAACAAAAGAGAAGAAGTCACCAACCGAAGTGATGTCGTATATTGTTTGCAGAGATTTTGACAAGTTGATAACTATATCTTTGCCTGGATATTTGATTCCATTTTCATATTTGAATGAAATTTCTCTCAATTCATCAAGCAACTTTTTTGTTGCATTTTTAAAATCACTCATAACAGAATCTTCATCATCTCTAACTGGCACTCTGTCAAAAATTTCTTTCATTATCAACTTGACAGTTCTCAATTGCTCTCTATCAATCTTTGTTCTTCTTGAAATTAAAAGTTTTTCAACATATTCTCTTCTGCAAATATATCTTTGCACATCTTCAGTTCTTATGTTTAATAGTGAAATTTCTTCATGGTTAACAGAAAGACTGATTTCACCATTCCTAAATAGTTTTGCAATAATCCATTCAATATCTTCATCAACAAAACCATAAGGAGCTTTTGAATATGTTTCCTTGATTGTTTTCATTGATATTTTCACACTATTTCTTGAAGCCATTTCAACATAGTTCAACACATCATCAAGTGCTTGTTTGTTTTTTGTTTCAACATCTTTTATGTCCAATGAAATTTGTCTATCGTTTAGTGTCAAAACTTTGGTTATGTCCATATCTGTGACAGGTGTTTCCATATATGACAATTTGTAGTAGATTGTGTTGATAAGTTTTCCTAGTGCTTCGTTTATTCTTCCAGTTGAATCTTTTGATTGACTTGCAAGAATATCTCCGTTGACATAGATTGTTGCTTGCTTCAAACTTTCTTCCAAAAGTATTTTTGCATTTTCTTTTCTACTTCTCAATTCTTGCTTTTTTTCATATATGATTTTTTCAAATCTATCAGCAATGCCACTACTGCTCTTTTTTAAAAATTTTTCAATTTGTAGTGATGCTCTTATTTCATCAAGGAATGAACCATTGTCAGGCAGTTTTACAATTACTTCACTTGCTGCTTCTGTTTGCATCTTTAGAGAAGAATCTGCATTCTTTTCCAAATTTTCAGGTGTGATTATTTTTAATGTAATGTCGTTTGATTGAATGTTTTTGTAATATCTATCATCAACAACCTTGTTGAAATCAAAATTATATCTGTTGCTATATCTATACTTATTGTCAGTATAAATTTCAGTGAACAATACTTCTGAAACTTTTGCAACAACTTCACTAAACTCAATTGGAGTGTTAACAATTTCTTTGTTGATTTCTTGTTCTTCATTAGTTAAGAATATGTAGGAATCTCCAATCTTTTGTATCAAAACTTGAGAAGCCAATCTCTTTAATGATTCTTCAAGTTTTTTCTTCAATTCCAATCTGTCAACATTGATATTGTCAATCATCAAAGAAGTGATTGTATCAATATTTGGAGTAACTTCTTTTACATATTTGATTAAGAAAAGAGTTTTCAAAACTTCAACATCAAAAGGAACTTCTAGCTTTTCATTTCTTTGAGCTTCAATAATAACTTTGCTGTGGCTGTGATCAATAAACTTTTCAATAGCATTATAGAAAAGGTTGACAGGGATAAGCACGCCTTCCTCTTTTTCTGCAACAGCTTCGGCTGATTCTTTGAACATTGCAAGCATTGACCTTTCACCCTCTGACAAATGTTTGCCATCAGAACCATGTTCTCTTATAGCCGTCAAAACACTTGCCATAAGCTTGAATTGATATGGAATGAAAGGATATACATTTGCAAAATCATTGTTATCCTTATATAATTTCATTTCAACATCACTGTTGAATGTTATTAAATTTTTAATCAAAGCAGATTTATTGTCATATATCATTGACAAGTTCTTGTATGCATCTGCATTTTTTAACAATATTCTTTTTTTGATAACTTCATCAACATCGGCTGAATTTAATGAAATTCTTGTGTCAAATCTTCCTTGAATTTTTGAAAAATCTGCACCAATAACATTTGTTATTTTATCAATGTTTTGTTGACTGGTTACAATAACCCATGCTTTTCCATTACATTGTTTTCCTAATTCTTCAACAATAGTTTGCAAATTTAACATAAGTTGAGAATTATCACCGATATATTGACCTATTTCGTCAACCATAAAAGTTACATGATGATTTTTGCCTTTTGAATCAATATATTTTTTGACCATACCAGCAAAATCTTCAATACTAATTTCATATTCTTGATTTGCTTTTTCACACCAGTTTTTTGCAGCATCTTCACTCATATAATTCATTGCAACAAGTGTATCAACCACATCATCTTGGATAAAATCAAATTCATTTCTTTCTTCTATCCATTCTCCGCCATTTATTTCTTTAAACTTTGCTTTGAATTCATCATATTTATTTTCTTTGTCAAGTTTCCTTTCTAAATCTGCTAGGTAAAAAAGATTTGGACTATATCCAAGCATTGTGTTAAATACTTTTAAAAAAACTTTAACTATTGAATTTTTTGGTGCAGAACTTTTTGAATCAACATTGAATAATATGACATCATTTGGAACATTGCCTGCCATCATAATATCGCCAACAAGCAAGTTGTCATTAATCTTATCTCCTTCCTTAAAATAATCAATAGCTCTTTTTCCATCAAC
>CAMOHL010000090.1 GCA_946615295.1 uncultured Clostridia bacterium | reverse complement strand
ATTAGTGGATTTAATATATTTGGCTTTGAAGTCAGGTTTTATGGTATTTTGATTGCAATTGCATTCCTCGTTGGAATGTTTCTTGCAATAAATTTTTGCAAAAAAAAAGGCTACGATGAAAATTTGCCATATCAATTGATTTTGATAATTTTTCCCACAGCAATCATAGGTGCAAGATTTGGATATGTTTTGTTCCATTTGGAGAGTTATCCCACATTTTTGAGTATGTTAAAAATTTGGGAAGGTGGGCTGATGATATATAGTGGAATATTGTTTGCAGTTGTTGCATTAGGAATATTTTGCTATATAAAAAAGATAAATTTTATTGATATTTTGGATATGCTTGCTCCAATACTAATTTTGGGTCAAGCAGTAGGTCGCTGGGGAAATTTTTTCAATCAAGAAGCATACGGATCACTTGTTACAAATCAAAATTTGCAATGGTTTCCATTTTCTGTCTGGATAGAAAAAGCAAATTTCACAACTGAAGCAACAAGTCAAGTTATTGAGTTTTTTGGAGAAACAGCATATCAAAATATGAGTGGAGCATGGTTTAATGCAACATTTTTCTATGAAAGTTTTTGGTGCTTGGGTGGATTTGTTTTGCTATTTCTATTGTTTAGAAAAACAAACACAAAAGGCCTTTGCACTGCAACTTATTTGACTTACTATGGCTTTGAAAGATTTTTTGTTGAAATGTTGAGAACTGATTCATTGTATTTGGGTAGTTTAAAAGTTAGTGTTCTCATCAGTGGCTTGATTTTTGTCGGTGGGCTGACATATTTGATTTATATATTGACAAAACGGCACAAACAAAAAAATATAGAAACTAGACAAATCAACAAATCATAAAATTAACAAAACTACATTTAAAATTTAAAACAGCATTTTAATATGCTGTTTTTTGTAAATAATAGAGTTATGAAAAAAGAAAGAAATCTGCTTATTTTACTTTTTGGACTGATTGTAATCTATTTTTTAAACTTTATTTTTTTTGACTTCGTCAAACAAAATTGGTTTATATTTGCAATTGGTTTCATCTCAATATATCTTATGATAAAATCATATTTTTTTAGAAGCGATAGTTCACTATTTTTGGTGTTTTTTTCTATTATGCTTATCATCATTTTGATATTAAACAATATTTATGGCTTTTCAAATATGCAACTTGGCTCAATAATTTCTGTTGCATATAGTGTGGCTTTTCTTTTTGTTTATCTAATATTCTACAATATGTTTTGCTTTTGGACATTTTTTGTCAATTTTATGCTAAATTTACCAACTTTATTGTTTTCTTTTAATTGCATAAATCTCGTTTTAATGATATTATTTTTAAGTGGAGAATTAGTGCTATTTGGAATAGTGCTTTTATTAAAAAAGTATGGTAAAATTTAACAATTCAAAAAATGGATATGATAAAAAGGAAGTTGATGACTATATTTTTGAACTTTCAAACACATGTGAAGAAAGATTGAGGGAACAAAAATCAAGAATTGACGACCTAAAAGCTGATTTGCAAACAGCAAATGAACAACTGGAAATTTACAAAGAAAAAAACAGTAATATAAGTGATGCTCTTATTGTTGCAGTTGAAACTGCAAAGCAAATCGAAAATAGTAGCAAAAATATATATGAACTTGAAATAAAGCGAATTAGAAGTTTGTATGACAAATGGAAGAGTTTTCTTGATGATTTTATGAAAAGATATCCAGAATTGCAAGCAAAATATGACACAAACATACTGCTTGATGTTTTCAAAAAAGATATTGATACAATATTAAATCAAAACAAAAAAACAATGGAACAAAAAGAAGCGATTGCAAATCAATTTGACAGTATTGATGAGTCAAACACAATTGGACTTAGAATGCTTATAAACAAAATGTCAAGTGAAAACAGAGCGACTTATTCAAAAGATTCAACAGAAAACAGCAAAGTTAAACTTTATAGAAGACCAAAGCCAACCGAACAAACAATGGCAAAATATAAGGTTGATTTATCATTTGAAGATGAAGAAAAAAGGCTTATGAAAGACAAAATAAAACCAATAAGCAATCTAGAATTAGATAACAATGAAAACTATGAGAATCTTGTTGATAAGTTTTTGACAAACGATGATGAAGATTATTCAAATGCTTATTCAAAAATATTGCTTGAGAAACAAAAAAATGATGGATTTAGCTTGAGAGAAGCTGTAACACCAACTCAAAATCTTGATGAAATTATGAAAAGTTTTAGTTTTTATCCAGATAATGATGAAGATAAAGACAACAACTAGAATGTCATATTTCACATTTTTTCAATATTGCATTACATAAAAAAAATGAGAACAAAACAAATTGTAGTGTTCTCATTTTTTTTGCAAATATTATATGCAAAAGCCTTGTTTTTTTATTCATTTTTTATGTTAATCATTTTTGTTTTTTTAGTATATGTGATATAATCATTTTATGATTAACAAACTAAACGAAGTGCAACAAAAAATTGTTGAAGATACTGAAGGTCCAATTATGGTTTTGGCAGGTGCAGGCAGTGGAAAAACTAGAGTATTGACCAATAGAATTGCTTATATAATTGAAACAAACAGAGCATATCCAAATGAAATTTTGGCAATAACTTTCACAAACAAAGCAGCTGGCGAAATCAAGTCTAGACTTTTTGATATGGGTATTGATGCTATGAGTGTTTGGGCTATGACATTTCATAGTATGTGTTGCAGAATTTTGCGACTAGAAGCTGAACATTTAGATGGCTACACAAAAAGCTTTTCTATATTTGATGAACAAGACAAAAAAAGTGTTATCAAAAAAATTTTGAAAGAAGAAAATATAAAGGAAGATGACATCACAAACAAGGTTTGCGAAAAACTGTCATCATACAAAATGAGTAATATGAGTTTTGACGAATTCAAATCGCTTTCTTGTTTTTCAAAAAATGATGAACTTGTTTTTGATATAATGCAAAAATATGAAGCTAGAATGCAAAAAGAAAATGCAATGGATTTTGATGATTTGATTTTCAAAACACTAAAACTATTGACAAACAATGCACAGGTTAGACAAAAATATAGTCAAAAGTTTAGATACATTTTGGTTGATGAATTTCAAGATACAAACGAATCTCAATATGAACTTGTAAAAATTCTTGGTTCATATCACAAAAATGTGTTTGCTGTTGGTGATGAAGACCAAAGCATTTATGGTTGGCGAGGTGCAAATATAAACAACATAAAAAAGTTTTTGGCTGATTTTGCAAATTCAAAGTTATACAAACTTGAGCAAAACTATAGAAGCACAAAAACAATCATAGAAAATGCAAACAAAATCATAAAAAACAACAAAAACAGAATTGACAAAACTTTGTTTACCGAAAATGAAACAGGCACAAATATTGTTTACAACAAAAGTTATACTGACAGAGAAGAAGCTGACTTTGTAACAAAAACAATAATGGGTCTTGTTCAGAGCAAGGGTTATAGATATAGCGATATTGCTGTTTTGATGAGATTGAATGCTCTTACAAGAAGTTTTGAAGAAAAATTTGTCAGTTATGACATACCATACAAAGTTTTTGGTGGCTTGAAATTCTATGAAAGAGCAGAAATAAAAAATGTTATGGCATATCTAAAATTGCTTGTAAATCCTTATGATGAAGAAAGTTTTTCTAGAATTATCAATTTTCCAAAGAGGGGAATAGGTGATGGAACTTTGGAAAAACTTAAACAAATCAGTAGTGGTCAAAGTTTGTTTCAAACAGTTTTGAACTTGGATGATGCAGAAACTGGAGCAATTGCAAAGTTTTTGCCATTCAAACAACTTATGTCTGACTTTTTACAAAAAAGAGATGAAATGAACCTTTTTGACTTTGTAAACTACATAGTTGATGAAAC
>CAMOHL010000089.1 GCA_946615295.1 uncultured Clostridia bacterium | reverse complement strand
CTTTCGTCTTCCAAAATTTCATATTTTTCACTATCATTGTCTTTTCGAGAAATTGCATACTCCCAACGGCATGCTTGAACACATTCTCCATGATTTGCATCTCTGCCACAAAAGTATTTTGAAAGCAAGCATCTGCCACTGTAACTTATGCACATTGCACCATGCACAAAACATTCAATTTCAACATCACTAGGAATATAATCTCTAATTTCCTTTATTTCATCAAGACTCAATTCTCTTGCAAGCACAATTCTTTTTGCACCCATATCACAAAATGCTTTTGCTGTGTATTTGTTTGTTATGTTTGCCTGTGTGCTCACATGAATTTCGAGAGTAGGAGCAACTTCCTTTATGGTTTGCATAATTCCCATATCAGCAACAATAACTCCATCAACTCCAATTTCACTCAAATATTTCAAATAATCAGGTAGTTCAGGGAAATCCTTGTTGTGAGCGATTATATTTATGGTTATGTAGCACTTTTTGTTTTTAGAGTGAACATAATCAACTGCAGATTTCAAATCTTCATTGCTAAAATTTTGTGCAAAAGCTCTTAGTCCAAAATTTGTGCCAGCAAAATAGCAGGCATCTGCACCGTAATTTATTGCAACTTTCAATTTTTCCATGCTTCCAGCAGGGGCTAACAATTCTATTTTCATATTTTTCTCCAAAAGTTAATATATCACAAAAAGTTTGTTTTTGCAATTGTTTGAATAAATCAACAATATAAATATACTTATTTTTACATAAAAAAAGGATAAAAACAAATTTGCCTTATCCCAAAAATTTATTTTTTAAAAATTTCCAATTCTAACAATATCAAGTTTTGCATTTGTGAGATTGAAATCGCTTGTGCCAATATTTTTTGCACCAATGCTTGCATTTGGCGATTGGACTTTGAAAACCATTGTTGTTGACACAATTGAAGTGCTATTTGCAAGTAGTGATTGACTCACTTCACTTTGAGGAAACTGTTCTCCATTCAAAGTTATTGCCAAACTTATTGTTTCATCGGCACCTGAACTTGCAAGGCCAGTGAATGTTATCTTGTAAACTCCTGTTTCAACAATGTTAATTCCCAAATTGTCAGCATCAGTTGAAAAAGAAACTCCTGTGTTGTAGTTGGTTTGCAAAAACACAATTTGCTCGTTTGGAGCAACCGTTTGAGTTAGTGAGTTAAAAATTTCAATTGCACTTGGTATAAAGTTGTTTTGATTCAAATTTCTTACAGTTGTTTGTCTGCGACAACATCTATTACATGCCATAAAATATCTCCATACTTTATCTATGAAAAAGCTGAAATATTTGTGATTAACTTTGAAATATAATTTTCTAAATTTTATGTTTAAAAACAAATCAAGATGTTCAAAATTGATTTATGAAAAAAATTTTTAGAAAATCATTTTTGTTTTTGTTTGCTTTGTTTTTTTGCTTAACACTCTTTTCTGGATGTGCAAGGGAGGGAGTTAGTCATCAAATAACAAGTTACCCAACAAAAATTGTTTATGAGGTTGGTGAAAAGCCAAATTTTGATGGGATAAGAATAGAAACATTGAACAATGATGGCACACACACATTGTTTCATGTTTCAAAAGAAGATATTGGTGAAGTTGATACATCAACTCCGGGCGAAAAGGTTGTTAAGGTTGAAAAAGAAAATGTTTCTGTTTCGTTCCCTATATATGTTGCAAATGTCATAGTTAATGATAGTGATAACATAAAAGCAATTTTTGCAAATTTGAAAGATGGCGACATTGTTTATATGCGAAAGGGAGAGTATAAACCCTTGACTGCAACAGACACTAGATATAAAGATATTGTTGTTGACAAATCTGTAACAATCATTGGAGATGGAGCAAACAACACAAAATTTTATGGAAATTTTATTGTTGGTGCAACATATGGTAGTGGTGTGTTTACAAAAATTGATGATTTTGAAAATGTGAAAATTATTGACATTGGCTTCAAACTGAACTATGAACTAAAAGATAACTTTGTTAACTATACTGGTGGTTATGGGAAAACAGACAAAAACGGAGCAATAAGGTGTTTTGACACAAAAAATTTGCTTATCACAAAATGCTCTTTTGAAAACTATGGTTATGGTATTGTTGCAGAAAGTGTCAGTGGTTTAAAAGTGTCAAATTGTAGTTTTAGAAATATACTCAAAACAGCAATTTTTGTTGAGAATGATATATCAAATTCAACAATTTTCAAAAATGTGTTTGTGGACATTGCAGACAATGTTGTTGCAATTGAAAACAATGAACAATCGTGGGTTGCTGGAATATATCTAAACTTTGCAACAAAGGGAGAAAAGGGAGTTATCATTGCAAAAAACAACTTCAATCGAATTGGAGTTCACAATTCAAGTTTGATATATTTCGATGACTATTCTAGAAATTTTGTTAGCAATTCAACAAATAGTTTGTTTAAAATGTCATATATAAACAATTCTTCGGCAATAGTTTTGCTCTCAAGTTCAACTGATGACTTGCTTGTTTCTGGCATTGTGCTGAGTAACAATAGCTATGCAGGAGCTTACGAGAGTTTGTATATGGGAGCAAAAAGCGAAAAGACAATAAACCAAAACGGTGTAATAATTTTGGAATAAAAAGGAGTTGTATAGACAACTCTTTTTTTGATGTTATTTTTTGAATGGAACAAGTGATATTTTATATTTTTAGTTAATGTTTTATAAATTGTTCGTTGTGCAAAATTGATTTGTCAGTAGGTTTTATGGCTTTTGCAAGATTGTGATATTTTTCAAAGTTGTTGTAATCTCCTATATTGTAGTAGCAAAAGCTCAACTGCAAAAATGGTAAAAAGTCATAATAATCATTTTCAATAAAAGCTCCACTTTCAATATCTTTTTGACATATTAAGGCAGACATATAATAATATATTGCTGATTTGTAATCTTTTTGAAGGACAAATATATTGCCCAATTTGCAGTTTATGATTGCATTTGGAGTGGAGTATAAAAAACTATCAAAAAGCCATTTTTTTGCAAGATTAACATCATTTAATTTTAAATAGCAATCACTTATCAAAATATGTGCATCTATAATATTTGGCAAAAATTTGTTATTCATTTTTAAATATTTTTTTAATACTTCTATAGTCTTTTTATAGTATGAATTAAAGTATAGCTCTCTTGCATAATAAAAAGTTTCTCTAGCGGATAACTTTGCACCATTTTTTAAGTGGTATTGATAAATTTTTAGATTTCTATTTTTGGATTTTTCTGTTTTTATGCTCTTGTGAGTTATTGCAATATCTTCATAGGATATTTTTCCAAAAGGGACAACTGCTTCGTGAATAAATCCTTTGAAATTTGCTTTGTCGCATCTTCTAAAAATTCTTTCTCGATAATATTCAAAAGTGCAATTTCCGTTTTCGTCAAAACCAATTTGATATTTGAGCATATATGTGTCAAAAATCAAGTTCTGTTTCAAAATCAGCAATTTTTGCAAATTGTCTTTTGTTATGACATCGTCAGCATCAAGCCACATAACAAATTCGCAAGTTGCCTTTGAAATTGCAAAATTTCTTGCTTTTGCAAAATCTTGTGTCCATTCAAAGGAGTAAACTTTGTTTGTGTATCGTTTTGCTATATCAAGTGTTTTGTCAGTTGAACCAGTGTCAACAATAATAATTTCATCAACAAACTGCTTTGCAGAATCAAGACATCTTGCCAAAACTTTTTCTTCATTTTTGACAATCATACATAAACTTAATTTTTTCATAATATGATATATGATAAGAATTGTTTTTTGTGAACAAGAAAATTTTAATTTTTTTTGTAAAAATTTTATAACAAAAATGTCAAAAAAGACTTTTGTATCATAAAAATAAGCATGAAAAGTTTTACAAATTTAGTAATCAAAACATC
>CAMOHL010000088.1 GCA_946615295.1 uncultured Clostridia bacterium | reverse complement strand
CTGCCCAAATTCCAAAATGCCGTCTTCTGAAACTCGCTCCCATGATTGCTCATAGTTGTTTTGTGTTTGCATAACTTTGTCGCCAACTCTATATATCACATTTTCGGTTTGAATCTCAAGTTTTGTTGCACTTGGTGGATTTAACATTTTTTGAAGTTCTCTATTCAAATTGTCAATGCCACATTGTCCTGCTTTTAGGGGAGCTAGCACTTGAATTTTTGAAGCAGTTATCTTTAAAAAGTGTGGAAGTCTTATTGTAACCAAACTGACACAAGAGTTCAAAATTTCTTCACTCTCTGACCTGTTTTCAAAGAAAAAATCTTTTGAATTATTGTCCAAAATAGGCATATTGCCATTGTTGATCAAATGTGCATTTGTTATTATATAGCTGTTTGAATCCTGTCTATATATTTCTGTAAGTTGAACAACAGGTATCACTCCACTTGTCAAAATATCACTCAAAACATTCCCTGCTCCAACACTAGGCAATTGGTCCTTATCTCCAACCAAAATAAGTTGAGCATTGGCTTTGATTGCTTTGAGTAGATTAAACATCAGTTGACTGTCAACCATACTAACTTCGTCAACAATAATAACATCATAGTTTAATGGGTTTTGCTCATTTTTTGTAAAGAAAGCACCATCTCCATTTTTAAAATCTAAATCAAGTGCTCTATGAATTGTGCTAGCTTCTTCGCCTGTGCTTTCATTCAATCTTTTTGCTGCTCTTCCTGTAGGAGCAAGCAAAATACATCTTTTGCCCCTGTTTTTTAGAGAATTAAGCACACACTTTACAATTGTTGTTTTTCCCGTTCCCGGTCCACCAGTGATAACAGAAACACCACTGTTTACTGCCATCTCAACGGCTTCAATTTGATTTTTATGAAGTTTTATGGAATTTATCATTTCATATTCTTTTATTTCATCAGTCAAATCTATATTTTGAGAAGCAAAATCATACTTTAAACGAAGCAATTTTTTTGCTATGCTCTGCTCCATAAAATACATTTTTGTTGACATAACACAACAAACTTCATCTTGCATAAACTCTTTGACAATACATTCTGTTTTTAGTTCATCCAAAACTGTTTCGCACAAGTTTTCACAATCATCAAGTTTGAGCAATTTTTGTGTTTCAAAAAACAAACTTTCTTTTGTGATATATGTGTTTCCACTCTTTTCTGCAGATTGCTTTAAAACATACATCACCCCTGCCCTAACTCTAAACAGACTGTTTTGTGGAATCCCTAATTTTTGAGCAATCTTGTCGGCAGACAAAAATCCAATTCCGTCAACATCTTCAACAAGTTTGTATGGATTGGTTTTTAAGATTTCTTCTGTGTTGTCAAAATATGTTTTGTATATCTTTATTGCAAGTCCTGTGCTTATGTTATAGTTTTGCAAAAACATAATTGTATTTTGCACTTGTTTGAGATTTTTGTATTCTGTTGCAATTTTGATTGCCTTTTCTTTGCTGATACCTCTGACTTCTGCAAGTCTCATTGGTGCAAATTCAATAACTTCCAAAGTATCTTTTCCAAACTGACCAACAATGTTTGTTGCAGTTACTTCTCCAATACCTTTTATGAGTCCACTAGAAAGATATTTTATTATTCCAGCCAAGTCATTTGGTGGCAAAACTTTGATTGAATCCACAACAACTTGCTCGCCATACTTTTCGTTTTTTTTCAAAGTGCCTTCAATCTCAACTCTTTCACCAATATTGGCTGTTGGAAACTTTCCAACGCAAGTCAAAATTTCGCCATTCATCAAAACTCTTGCCACAGTGTAGCCGTTGTCTTCGTTTCTATATACAATGCCTTCAATTTTTCCATTTATTAACATAACTATATTATATATATTTTTTTGTTATAAATCAAACACAAAAGCGAACATTTCTCGAACAAAACAAAGATTTAATAAAAAAAGCAAATTCAATAATTTGCTTTTATAACCTATATGTTAAATTTTTATTATTCATCAATTTGATTTATTCGGTCCAAATACTTACCATTCAAAAAATCAGTATTCAAAAATGATTTTACAATTCGCTTTGCTGTGAAAAATGTTGTATTTCTTGCACCAATACAAAGACAGTTGCAATTGTTGTGCTCTCTTGCTTGAACAGCCTGTTTTTTTGTGCAAGCCAAAACTGCTCTTATGTCTTTTGTTCTGTTTGCAACAATACTCATTCCAACTCCACTGCCACAAATCAAAATAAGTTTGTCTTTTGTTAAATCACAATTTTTAACAAAATATTCAACAGCTTTTTTGCCATATAACACATAGCTGTCAAGACTATCAAAATTAACATTTCCTATTTCTACAAATTCAATATTATTTTTCAAAAACCATTTTTTGAGTTTTTCTTTTAACAAAAAACCTGCATGATCATTTCCTAAAACTATCATATGTTTATGATATATTTTAAATTAAAAATTGTCAACTTCAAATGTTATTTTTGCAAAAATATGTTAAGTATTATCAAAAAAAACAGTAAAATATGCATAATTTTTCTGTTTTTTTCTTTTTTTTGATACTTTTTATACATTAAGCATAATCCTTACAGCAACAACCGTCATATCATCTTGTGGCTCGCCTGCATTAAGTCTTATGGCTTCGTTTAGAATTTGATCAGCAATTTCTTGTGGATTTTTTGAAATTATGGAATTTATATATATTTTTAATTTTTCATCATCCATAAATGCATCAATAATTCCATCGCTACAAAGCACAACAATATCATTTTCGCTCATTATTTTTTTATCTATGCTTGGTTTGATTTCATTCAAAATTCCAATAGGCAATGCTCCTGAACCTCGCAAAATTTCAGTGCTATCTAAATGCTTTATGTAGCCACAAGGTGCACCTACTTTGACAAAATCACCAAGTGCAGTGGAAAGATTTAAGACACAAATATCAAGAGTTGAATATCTATCACTCATTTGCATTGATAAAAGTTTGTTAACACTTGAAAGTATGGTTTCATCATCAAAATCCGCCTTGTAAAAATTTTCTATCAGTGAGATTGTTGTATCACTAGTTTTTTGAGCACTTTCTCCACTGCCCATTCCATCACAAATTGCAAACAAAACTTTGTTTGCTCCCAAATTTATAAACGAAAAACTATCCCCACTCACATTGTTGCCAAATTTGTTTGCACCTGCACTGCCATATATACATTGATATTTTGGTGCTGGTGAAAACTCACACACAACAAAACCTGGAGTGCTAGATGCTTCAGTTGAGCATAATTTCATAGTTGTTCCAAAATTTTTGTTCAAAACTTCAAACAATTTTGGATTTTGAACATCATCTAATCTTATAGTCAAAATGCAAAAAAAGTCCTTTTCTTTTTTGTTAAAAACATAAACTTCACTAGCAAACACATTTACAAAATTCAGTTCTTCAACAATCTTTTTCTCCAGCATTTCATCAAAAGTTACAAGTTCTTTTGTTTCGTCAGCAAGTTTGGCAAGTAGTTTAGACATTCCACCAAACTGTTCTGCAACAAGTGCCTTGCTTGTGTCAACATTGCTGGCATAGTAAGTATATTGTTTGTAGCTTGCCACAAGTTGATTTATTGTTGACAAAATTATATTTGTCTTGTTGCATCTAGTGCTCAAAAATGGTGGAATATCCAAAAGAGTTATTTTTCCCTTATCTAGCCCTGCTGAAATTATGGAGTTGATAATCTCATCAGTTTCTTTTGCAAGAACTCTATAACACCTATGCTTTTGTGGACAATCTGAACAAACCTTGCTTATGAATTCTTCTTTTAGCATTTGCTTTGCTTCACTTGCCGGCAATATGCCCTGTATTGTGTTTTTGAAAGATCTATCCATTTCATCAAACGCTTCACTTAAACTATACATTCTCTTTCTCAAACTATCTCTGCTTCTGTTGACCATATTGCGAAGTGCTTCTGTTCCACTCCTTTCACCAAACATAACCTTCAAAAATGCAAGTTCTCCATTTG
>CAMOHL010000087.1 GCA_946615295.1 uncultured Clostridia bacterium | reverse complement strand
CCTGCACCAAATGTTGATAGTGCAGTTGTGAATATAAAACTCAACAAAAACAAGTTTGACATAAAGGATATGGAACTGCATAGAAAGGTCATAAGAGCAAGTTTTTCTATGAGAAGAAAAACACTTTCAAATTGCTTGAAGTCAAATTTTTCTTTTTCAACAGACACAATATATCAAATTTTTGATGAACTTGGTTTTGATAGACAAATTAGGGGAGAGGCACTTTCAACAAAAGATTTTGTTGATTTGTCAAACAAAATATATGAGTATAAAAAAAGGCAGAATTGATTTCTGTCTTTTTTATAATTTTATAGAGTAATATCATTATATAAACTGCATAAACTCAATTATACATACTCTAGAAATTTGTTTATAAAATATAATAAATTGAAGAATAATGTTAGCAACCGAATTTTAGTTTATTTCAACTTCAATTGTCTTGCCTGTTTTTGCATCTTGAAATGTTACATAAAATCCATCGCCGGACATATCATTTATGTCAACAGGGAACCATTGATATATTTCAGAAAACTCAACAGGTGGCTTTTCGTCTTTTCTTGCAGGCATACCATAACATATATATTTTGGAAAATTGTTTTCGTAAATAACACCAAAAATGTAGTATCCAGTTTTGTCATCAAATTCAATTCTTACAAATTTGCTATTTGGTATCAATTCAATCAAAACAGGCTCAACTTGATTGTTGTTTAAGAGTTTGTCAATTTGAGGCTCAATTTTTTTATAAAATGTGTCATCATTTTTTTCGTCCAAATCAATTTTAGTTTTGCCTTCATTATCAAAATTTGTATTGTTTCCTTGCTCAAAACTTGAATTTTTATAATCTTCATTTTTCAAATAAATTTTGCTTTCATCAGTCAATTTTATAACTTTGTCTATAAATTTTTCCACATCATCATCTAGTTTGAATTGTTGTTGGTCTTTATCAATAAAACTCGTTTGTTGATTTTTTTGTGATTTTTGATTTTCATCATTTTCAAAATCTAAATCATCATTTTTTTTGTTTTCAAAAGAATATTGTTTTGTAACTTGATTTTCATAAAAACTATTATTTTTTACAAAAAATTTATTATTTTTGCTGTTTTTTTGCAAATTTTCACTGTTTTTTTGGCAATTTTCTATATTTTCTTCAATATTTGAATTTATATTAACAGATTTTATTTCGTCTTCTAGCATCATTTCTAGTGTGGATTTCCATGCTGAATTTATTTGAGTGCTTCCCCAAAGAACAATGTGATAGTTGTTATTTTTTAGTTGAAGCAAAACACAACTTATGTCGTCAGTTTGCCTAATCTTTGCTGGCAAATTTATTTCAAAATTATTTTGTGTTTTTGTGTTGATATTGTATTTGAAAAGTTTGTTGCTTATGTTTATTCCAAGCAACAATTCATCTTCAAAATCCATATTGTATAATTTCAAAATAGCTTCACAATTGTTTTCAAAACAATCCATTGTTAGCAATCCTTTTTGAAGTGATATGCCATCATAATCACTAGGAACTAAAATAATATTTTTTCTAAATAATAACATAAAAACTCCTGATAAAAAAATTATACAAATTTATAGTTTAAATCTTAAACATTTTTCACATAAAAAAAAGTCTATTTTTGACGAATTGTATTTTTTTTTGTAAATTTATATTTTATATGATAGTTTTTTTTATTTTGATACATTTTTTTTGTATTATAAACAAAGCAAAAATGTTTTTATTTTGATAATATTTGACTATAATTTTATTAAGTGATAAACTAAAAAGGTATTTTAGGAGATATAATGAAAAAGAATATTACAAAGTTTTTATCAGTATTATTGATTGCAATTTTTTGTTTGACTGCCTTTGTTGGTTGTTCTGCAGGTTTAGATTTGCCAAACAGTGATGCAGTTGTTTCAGGTAATGGTGGTCTTGCTGTAAAGAAAGGTGATTACATCTATTTTGTAAATGGATATCAAAGCATTTCGAATTTAAAAACAGGCGACAACCTTGGTGGAAATACTTATTCAGCAATTTATAGAACAAAATTGGAAAATGGTGAAATTGCTTACAATGAAGATGGAACTCTAAAAAATTGCGATTTGATTGTTGACAAAGTTTGTGGATTTGAAAAGACAGCACTTTATATCTTTGGAGATTATATTTACTTTGCAACTCCAAACACAGAAAAAGTTATCAGTTCATCTTCACTTTCAAGCAATTTTGAACTAACTGATTTTTATAGAGCAAAACTTGACGGTAGCAACAGAACTTTGATTTACAAGACATCAAGAACAAGCGACAAAACTGCATTTGCATTTTACAAAACAACAACAAACAGCGATGTTAAACTTGCAATATTTGATGGTGAAAGTTTGAGTATAGTCAACTGTGCAAACAAAGAAGTAAAGGTTGTTTGCGATTCAGTTTCTACTGTTGCATTGCCAAATTATTCAGACTATAACATTGCAAACAACCAAATCTCTTTGGGTGCATCAAATGTTTACTACACAAGAGCATCAAAAGATGAAGATAGTGTTGATAGTGGCAATTTGCTTTGCTATGCAAAACTTGATGATGGTGTTGAGCATATTATTGAGAAAGGAAATTACACATACGAAGTTAAGTCTGCAACAAATGAATACTTGTTGTTTACAAAAAAGAGTTCTTACAATTTTTCTGCAAACAACTTTGTTATAAAGTATGCCTATGAAGATGGCGAGTTGCTTTTGGATACTGAAAAAAATGCAATTCAACTTGATTCAACAGGCAACACTGATGTTTTAGTTTGTACTTTTGAACAGGGAAACCAAGCAGGAATCGTTATAAAAAACGAATCAAACAAACTTGCATATATGAATTTGAAAGAAAAAAAATATGAAGTTTTGAATGATAACATAGAGTTGACACCAATTTGCATATATGGTTCAAAGGTTTATGCTTATTCTAGTGATAATTCAATTTATCAAATTGACTACAAAACAAAAGAACAAAAGATTTTGTTAAATATGGCAGAAGAAGAAAATGAATTCAACAAACCATATTTTTCTGCAAATAAGAACTATTCAGTTCTAGCAGGTAGCATTTTCTATTTTGCGGAATATAAAGGTGAAAGTGAAACAGGATATTATTTGAATGTTATCAGCACAGCAAGCCAAGATACTTATGAAGCAAAACTTTTGGGAGTGGTTTTGGAAAAACATATTGTTGTTGAAGAAGAAGAGTAAAATATTACAAATAAAGGCAAATCATATTTTTGATTTGCTTTTTTTGTAGAAATTTCACTTTTGACATTGTTAATTTTTTGATGATATAACATAATTCAAAAGAATTTCGACATTTATCTACTTTTTACAACATTCTTTTTAGGATTTTTTAAAAATAGTTATTGCATTTGCTCCAAAATAGTTACAAATTATGCTAAGATTTTTTGTGTTAAATGATTTTTTAACAAAATATTTTGGAGGATTTTATGGAAATAAGCAAAACAAAGATTTTTATTGTAGATGATTCTATAAATACCATCAACAATATAAAATCAAAATTACAAGAAGATGAAAATTTTGAGATTGTTGGTTCAGCACAAAATGTTGCTGATGCATATAATTTGATTGTTGAAAATAAACCTGATATTGTTGTTACAGAAATAGTTTTGAAGGGCGAAGATGGTTTTGAACTCATTGAAAAATGTGTTGCAAATAATTTGAGCACAAAGTTTTTTGTGTTGTCAGCTCTTTCACAAGAAGCGTTTGTTGAAAAAGCTATGAAATTGGGTGCCATCTATTATATGGCAAAACCATTCAATATGGAAAATTTTATTAAGAGATTAAAAGAAGTTACATCAAACAAGATGGGTGGTGAAACACAAAGGCAAATTTCTAGAGAACTAGATGAAAAGATAACAAACATATTTATCACAGTTGGTATACCAGCACACATAAAAGGTTATCAGTTTTTGAGAGAAGCTATCAAAATGGTAATTTTTGAGCCAGAAATTATCAACAG
>CAMOHL010000086.1 GCA_946615295.1 uncultured Clostridia bacterium | reverse complement strand
ACATCTGTTCCCCATTGTCAACAACTTTTTTATCTTTTTTTGAAAAAATTTTGTTGTTGTTATGTAGCGATTATTTATATAATATATATTAATATAATAATATAATATTAAACATTATTAAATATCGCAGAAATTAAATAAAGCATCTACTTATAATAAAAAAATAGGAATACACTTCCTATTTTTTATTTTGCTTCAAACCAATTATCCCCACTTTGAATATCAACTATCAATGGAACATTTAACTTGATAACATTTTCCATTTGCTCTTTCAAAATATCTTTCACAATCTCTTCTTCTTCGGCTGGACAATCAACAATAAGTTCATCATGAATTTGAAGAATGAGTTTGCTCTTTAAATTTTTAGATTTCAACTCTTTGTGAACATTGACCATTGCAAGTTTGATGATATCACTTGCTGTGCCTTGAAGTGGCATATTCATTGCTGCTCTTTCTCCAAACTGTCTTGTTAGATAGTTTGAACTGTTTATTTCATCAATTTTTCTCTTCCTTCCCAAAAGAGTTGTTACATAACCATTTTCCTTTGCAAATTCAACAAGACCATCCATAAAATCCTTAACTTTTGAATATGTTTCAAAATATTTATCTATAAACTGCTTTGCTTCTTTTCTTGAAGAATTTATGTTGAGAGATAAACCATAATCAGAAATTCCATATATAATACCAAAATTAACCGCTTTTGCATCCCTTCTCATTTTTGGAGTTACAGCTTCTAGTGGAACACCAAAAACATGACTTGCTGTTTGAGAATGAATGTCTATATTGTTTTTGTATGCTTCCAACAATTTTTCATCCTTTGAATAACTCGCAAGTAAGCGAAGTTCAATTTGAGAATAATCACTTGTTACAATTTTTCCATTTTCAAATCGAGAAATAAAAATCTTTCTCAAGTTTTTACCTTCATCATCTCTAATTGGTATATTTTGCAAATTTGGTTCACTGCTAGACAATCTACCTGTTGCAGTCAAAGTTTGATTGAAGATTGTGTGAATAAAATTATTTTTGTCAGCAATTTTAATAAACGGTTCTATGTAGGTGCTGTATAGTTTTTCAATTTTTCTGTATCTTAAAATCTTTTCTATGATTGGATGTTGACTTGAAATTCTTTCCAAAACTTCAACAGAAGTTGATTTCTTCATATTTTTTGGAAGTTCAAGATTGAGTTTTTCAAACAAAATTTCTCCAAGTTGCTTTGGACTGTTTAGATTAAAGTTTTGACCAGCATCATCACAAATTTGCTGAGACAAAACTTCAATTTCGTCTTTATATGTTTTACTCAAAGCCTTTAGTTGTTCAATATCAACCTTAAAGCCATTTAACTCCATTTGAAACAAAACTTCAACAAGTGGTAACTCGATATTTTGATATAAGTCAAGCATATTTTCAGTTTTGAGTTTTTCTGTCAAATCATCTTTTGAATAAAACAAACTCACAGCAATACAATTTTCATCATATTCATATCTTTCAGTAAACTGTTTTGCATCGATGTCTGTCTTTTTGCTTCCACTTAGCAAATATATTGCCAAATTTGAATCAAAAACAACACCCCCCATATCAATTGCAGTTTGATAAAGCTGTCTTTTTGTCTTTTTTGAATCTAAGCAAATTTTTTTAATATTTATATCTTCTAAAATGCTTTTCAATTTTGAAAAAGCAGTTTGAAAATCAATACCTTCATCTATCAAATTTTGTTTTATTTTTATAATATTCTCTTCAAATTTTGAATTTGATATGTGAATATCAAAATTGTCTACATATATTGAAAATAGTTTTGTTGAAAGCAAACTGTCAATCAAAGCATCAAGTTCAGTTTCATTTGTGATATTTTTTATGTTTACAACTTTTTTTGTCTTTTTTACTTCATCTTGTTTGAACAATTCTACTCTTTTTGTCAAAGAAAAAATTTCATAGTCAGTCAGCATTTGATATACTTTTGCACTGAATGGAAAATCATATTCCAAATCAGCAAGTTCAACTTCTAAATTTACTGTTGTGTTGATTGTTGCAAGTTGTTGAGACAAAATTGCATCTTCTTTTCCATTTGTGAGTTTTGTTGCAACGGATTGCTTTATTTCTGCAATATTTTGATATATATTATCTAAACTTCCATATTGATTAATCAAATTTTTTGCAGTTTTTTCACCAATTCCAGCAACCCCCTTGATGTTATCACTACTATCTCCCATAAGGGACTTTAGGTCAACAACTTGATTTGCTTTCACACCATAAACTTCTTCTATGTTGTTTGGAGTTACTTGCAAAATATCTGTTACTCCTCTTTTGGTAAACCAAACGGTTGTTGTGTTATCAACAAGTTGAAATAAATCTCTATCACCTGAAACAATTATTGTTGGAATATCAAATTTCTTTGCCAAACTACCTATCAAGTCATCGGCTTCAATGCCTTCTTTTTCAAAAACGGAAATATTCATTGCATTGAGCAAATTTTTTAGCATAGGCATTTGGCTTGCAAGTTCGTCTGGCATTTTTTTTCTACCAGCTTTGTAATCAGCATACATTTTGTGTCTAAATGTAGGGGCCCCCATATCAAATGCAACTGCAAAATACTTTGGTTTTTCGGCTTCTATAATTCTAAGCAAAATATTGCAAAAACCAAAAACAGCATTGCTATATTGTCCATTGCTGTTTGTTAAAAGTGGTAAAGCATAAAATGCCCTATTTATCAAACTGTTTCCATCAATTAAAACTAATTTTTCTTGTTTTTCCATGACTTTATTTTAACACATAGCAAAAAAAATAACAATCAATTTAATAATTGAACATATATAATATTTTATATGTTTTTAAATGATATTTATTAAAATAGAAACAAAACTAAAGTATCAATTATTTACACACAAAAAAATAGGGCACAATACACCCTATTTAAAATCATATTATATAAATACTGAATTTTACTTATGCTTGTTGTTCAAGATTTACAAACCAACCAACATTATTTGCAAGCAAATACATTACAAATATCAATGCAGCTGTGATACCAATTGCGATAACAACATTGATGATTCTCTTTTTTGCTTCTTCTCTAGCTTCAGCACTTTCTGCCTTTGCAAGCATAACACCAAGATAAATTGCATAGATAATACCAACAGTTGCAATAACAATTAAGATTGGTCCAATGATATTTTTAACTGCAGTAATCAATTTGCTAAGCCAACCAAGACCTGCTTCTTCCAACAATTGTTCTTGTGTTTTTTGTTCAGTAGCCATTAATCCACTCATAAAATTTAAAAAGTTCATATATTCCCTCCATAAGATTTTTTTGTGTATGAACACTTTTATTTGACACTTTTATTCTATCATACTTTTTTTAAAATGCAAACAAATTTTTACATAATTATAAAAAAATTTTACCATTATATTTTGTGCTGTTTTTTTTAAAATATAATTCAATTACAAAATTATAAATAGGATTATGTATTTCCTACAAATGTTAGTATTTTAATAATAAAAATTATTTGTCATAAAAATATTTATGTGATAAAATTTTAACAAGGAGCTTATTATGAACAAATTAACAAAAATAGCAATAACTCTTTTAATCTTAATTATTTTAGGGGCAGTCGCAGGTTATATTGTTGCCTGCCTAATGAATGGCTACAATGAAATTGTTCCTATAAATACAGAATATTTGTTTAGTTTACAAACAGTTGCTGGCTCTGGGCTACTTGTTCTTGTCTATGGAATTATGAAATTGAACAAACTTTCAAATTCATCTAGTTCCACATCAGGTTCACATTCTTCTAGACAAGGAACAACAGCAACAGGCGAAAAAAAAGATGCTTATTTTAGTGCAAGACTTGTTACAAAAGAAGAATTAAAAAATGATAAAGAGTATCACTTTTGTTTGTTTAATAATCTAAAAGATATGAAATTTGATGGTATTCCACTAAGAGCTGAAAGAGTTGGAAAATACACTGAAGTCAACATGCAAAAGCCAATTCATACTTTGGTTATCGGAACAACTGGTTCGGGTAAGACAACAATGTTTGTTGATCCAACAATACAAATACTCTCTCAATGTGCAACACATCCAAGTATGGTTATGAGCGACCCTAAAGGTGAACTTTTTGCTCATAATGCACAATATTTGAGAGATTT
>CAMOHL010000085.1 GCA_946615295.1 uncultured Clostridia bacterium | reverse complement strand
CCAGAAGAAATAAAACAGGAAGTATTGAACTATATTGATAGGGGGCTTGTATGAAAACTGCTGAAAGAATAAGAAAAGATTTTCCTATTTTAGACAATGATATTTGTTATTTGGATTCTGCTGCAACATCTCAAAAACCTGCAATGGTTATTGATGCAATAGTAAATTATTACAAAAATCAAAACGCGAATGCACATAGGGGCACTTATAATTTGAGTATTTCAGCATCAAATGAATATGAAAAAGCAAGAGATATTGTAGCAAAATTTATAAATGCAAAAGATAGTAGTGAAATTGTTTTTACAAAAAATGCAACAGAAAGTTTGAATCTTGTTGCAAATTCGTATGGCTATGAGAATATAAAAAGTGGCGACAAAATTGTGCTTTCTATCATGGAACATCACAGTATGATTGTGCCTTGGCAACAAGTTGCAATCAAAAACAATGCAAAACTTGAATATTTGCTTTTGAATGATGATTTTGAAATATCAAAAGAGGAGATAGACAGCAAGATAACTCAAAACACAAAAGTTGTTGGCATATCATCTGTTTCAAATGTTTTGGGAGTTAAGACAAATTATGAATATATTATAAAAAAAGCGCACTCAGTAGGGGCCGTTGTTGTTTTGGATATAACACAATCTATTTTGCACTATCCTTTTGATGTTCAAAAAACTGATGCAGATTTTGTTGTTTTTTCGGGACACAAAATGTTTGGACCAACAGGAATTGGAGTTTTGTATGCAAAAAAAGAGTTGCTTTCAAAAATGAAACCATTTTTGTATGGTGGCGATATGATAGAATATGTCAGTCAACAAACTGCAACATTTGCAGAAATTCCTAATAAATTTGAGGCAGGAACTCAAAATATAGCAGGAGCAATAGGGCTAAAAACAGCAATTGAATACATTCAAAATGTTGGATTTGAAAATATTGAAAAAATTGAAACTGATCTTACAAACTATGCAATTGAAAAACTTTCACAACTAAATTTTGTTGATTTGTATATTGCAAAAGACAAAACAAAACAGACAGGGGTCATATCTTTTAATGTAAAAGGAGTGCACCCCCACGATGTTGCTGAAATACTAAACACTGTTGGGGTTTGCATAAGAGTTGGAAATCACTGTGCAGAACCACTAATCAAATTTTTGAATTTGCCTGGCACTTGCAGATTGAGCCTTGCGATTTACAACACAAAACAAGATATTGACAAGTTGATTTTTGGTTTAAACAAAGTGTATGATGTTTTTAAAAAGTATTTGGAGAAATAGTATGGAATTAACTGAAATATATAACAATATTGTTATGGAACATGGTCTAAACAGTTCTAACAAGCACAATTTGGAAAATCAAAATTGCTCATATCATGGGCACAATCCAAATTGTGGAGACGACATAACTCTTCATTTGAATATTGAAAATGGGATAATAAAAGATTTGTCTTTCACAGGAGAGGGGTGTAGTATTTCTCAAAGTTCCACATCTGTTATGATTGATTTGCTGAGAGGAAAAACTATTGACAAAGCAAAGCAACTTATTGATATTTTTATAAAAATGATTGATAGGGTTGAATTAACAGAAGAAGAAATGGCTGTTTTGGGTGATGCTGTAGCATTTCAAAACATTTCAAATATGCCAGCAAGAGTTAAATGTGCATTGCTTGCTTGGAAAACTCTGCAACAAAATATATAACAATTTAAGTTACAAAAAAATTCAAATCAAAGTTTTTAACAACAAACATTTAACCAAAGATTTGAATAATATTGAAAAAATGTTGTGGACATAGTTAAAAAACAATCAAATTGTTTTATTTAAAAAACTGCATTAAATAAAAAATTGAAAAAAGTGCTATTCACAAATATCAAAACTTGATATTTTAAAAATAGCACTTTTTTTTGGAGCAGGTGAAGGGAGTCGAACCCTCCTCTAAAGCTTGGGAAGCTCCAATTCTACCGATAAACCACACCTGCAAACTGATTAAATAAATTTTGTTATAAATATATTATACCACAAAATTAACGGTTAAACAAATGAAAGCAGTCATTTAAGGTAAAATATGTGGTGTTTGTTAAAATAAAAAACTTTTTATTTACAAAAACACAAAATTGTAAATGTCTTATTTGGAATTTTAATTTTTAAATTTTTCGTTATATAAAATCTACATATCAATATTTAGTTGATAAAAATAAAAAAATGTATTAAACTAAAAGTAATAATTGCATGTTAATTTATAAATAAATTAAATTATGTGAACCTTGATGCTGTTTGGAGGAAAAATGGATAAAAAAATTTTAAGAAGGAATTTTATATTACTCGTATTATTTGTTGCAAACTTGTTGTTTGGAATAAGTTTTTTGAATGCTTCATTGCTAAACAAAAGTGTTTTGCTTGCGGAAGGTTTAAAAGTTGAGTTGACTTTTGATAACAACACAACTCAATATGGCTCGCTTAGTCAAGCAGTTGAGTATGTGAACAATCTAACTTCAACAAACAACACAATTTTGATTGAGATTTTGCAACATGATAACTCTGTTGTCAGTTTTTCAAACAAATCAAACACAATCACAATAAAGTCAAAAGGTGAAACTGCATTCAATCTAAATCAAATAACAAATGAAGGCAACAGAATAAATTTTGTTAATGTAAACATTTCAAAATTGATTGCAAATGACTCTTCAATGATAATATTTAATGGTGGAAGCATTGATACATATCAAGGCAACAATGGTTCAAAACTAAACTTTCTTGCAGGAACAATCACAACAGCAAACTTGGCTTCAACAGACGAAAACACAAATTTTGCTGGAACTGATGGAACCTGTCAAACAATAAATTCAACAGGCGAAAAGGCAAATATATATATTGCCGAAAAGTTTGTTCCAAGCAACATAAATTTGACTAAAAAGTCAAAAATTTTTGTTGAAACAGGGCTGACTAAAATTTCAGAAACAAACAAAATTGCTGTTACAGTTGACAGTGGAGTTGACTATGGCAACTCAAACCCTGTTGTTACATTTAGCGATAGTTCATCGTTTAATCCAGATTTGTTTGATATTACTGTGCCAGATGGATTTGAACTCACAAACGATGACGATAACACAAAAATTTATCTTGTAAAAGGAAATATCTCATGGACTCCAAGAACTCATGAGGCATATCTCAGAGGAGATTGGAAGCAAGTTATTGGTCAATACAACTATGATAACGATATTGGAATTTTCAAATTCACATCAAAAGGTTCTAATATTTCAGAAGCAGTTATTGACTATGACAATACAAAAATAAATGCTATTGTCATCACAGATACATTGCCAACGGGTGCAATCAAACTGTGTTCTGTTGGTGCATCAGCAACATCACCAATTTGGTCAGAATCTGATGCTTGCTATGATGTTGTTGCATATTGGAATTCAACAACAAAAACATTATATCTATACTCGCCTTACACAATTTATGGACGAGCAGGCGCCCCAAGCGACGGATATGATGATATTTCTATGAATACAAGTTTGTTTGGTTCGATGGTGCATCTGAATGGCGTTGGTTCGTTTTTTGGTTATGAAATTAATGATATTTCTAAACCTAGAAAATTGAAGATGGCTTTGGATTTGGGAAGCAATTTTGACACATCAAAAATGACAAACATGAATATGTTATTTAGCTGGCCATTCACATCAGTAAACATTGCAAATTGCAACTTTGACACTTCAAAAGTAACAAATATGAGATATATGTTTTGTGGTGTGGAGATTAGTTCAATTGATGTGAGCGGGTTTGATACGGCAAATTGTTATGATTTTTCTGGCATGTTTCTTCGTAGCCATATTACTTCTATGGATATAAGCAATTTTAAGGTTATGGATTGTTCCACTTTAGACGGAATGTTTGAGGGTTGTGCATATCTAACAGAAGTCAATATGAATGGACTAGAAATAACTAATCCAGATAAATTGGAAGAAAACGAGGTTGATTTAAGAGAAATGTTTAGAGATTGTATTAAACTTGAATCAGTTGACTTTTCAGGTTGGATACATGAAGTTCCACTTAATGTTAATTTAAACTCTACATTTGCAATGACAAATATAGATTATGATGATTTAGCCAACCATTCAAAACTTTCAAACATAACATGGTTTAGTGGTAATTTTAAACCTACCAATATG
>CAMOHL010000084.1 GCA_946615295.1 uncultured Clostridia bacterium | reverse complement strand
TTGTTAAAGAATGTTTTGTGGAGATATTCCCATAACATGCCTATAATTATCAATATAAAAAATCAAAAGTTCAATTTCAAGCAATGTTTCTTCCTTTTTGTCTTGATTTATATATGCTTTAATCTTTTTGATTTGTTCACCAATACTATTTAGGTCATTATGATTTATGGACAAACACAAAATTCTTTCTTTGCTTGTCCAATATTCGTCCAAATTGTTTATGTCAGTCAAAATATTTTCACTATCTATTTTGCTGTTACTTTTCACTGCAAAATCTATGTCTTCAACCTTTTCTTTTAGTGATGATAGAGTTGAATGGACAAAGACCTGCTCCATAATCACAATGGTTATCAGGAGTATTGTTATAATTGTTACTGGTATAATTTTTTTCACCAATTATTTCCACCTTTAAAATTTGTTTGTATTGTCTTATACTTTTCATTTCTTGCTTGAATATACATTTTGCCAGCATTGTCAATGGTCGCAATCAAAACATCTTTCAATCTTTTTATTCCGGCTGATTTCAAACTATCAGTCAAAAATTTATCATCAATTTTTGTTATTTCAACATTTTTTTCAACCTTCTTGCCATCACAAACAATCATAAGTGGCAGAGTCGCTTTTTCCTTGTCAAAATCAAAATCACTGGCAACAACAGGAGTGTTTTCTGCTGTTGGCAAAACAGATATTTTTCCATTTGTTTCAACAATTGCATATTGAATTTGGTCAAGCGAAAAATAGTTCATTGATCTCAAAGATTCATACAAATCATCAAAATCCATATTTAGCTTTTTCAGTTGTTCATAATCAACACCATTTGGGTTAATCACAATTTTTGGCGAACCATTAAACAGTTTTCTCAATTTCAAACTTTTTCTAGAAAGCAAACTAATCAAAAAGTGCAAAATTGCAATGGTTACAAGTGGAACAATGCCATGCACAATTGGAATGTTGATTTCACTCATAGGTATAGTTGCAAGGTCTGCAATAATCAGTGTAATCACAAACTCAAACGGTTGCAGTTGTCCAAGTTGCCTTTTTCCCATAACTCTAAAAATAAAAAATACAATTAAGTATATTATAATTCCTCTTAACAATAGTGTTAGCATATAAAAATTTTATCCATAAAAAAAATTGTTAAACAAAATAAATTTGTCTTAACAATCTTTTATTATTAAATTTAATATGTCATTAAATTATATGAATATTATAATAATATTTTTTTAAATTATCCTTATTTAATTTTTTTATTTTTCTTCATAACTTTTATTTTCTTTAATTTTTTTATAGAAACAAACAGAGTTGAAATGCTTATCACATCAAATATTGCACACAAAATAACAAACGAAATCAAACTAACGATTGCAGATATTGCAATTTGAAAGAATTGTGGCACCAAACATTTCAAAGTTCCACTTAAAAAGTTGCCAAGCATACTGCTAGGAATTGCAAAAATGCTCATAAGAAACAGTGGCTTTATTATGATATACTTAATTTTTAGATATTTTTCAATCATCAAAATATTTAACAAACTTGATATGATAACAGAACTGCCCATTCCAACAATAAGTGCATCAACTCCAATATATTTTGGCAGGAATATTATCGACAAAAACATAAACACACTGCCAAGAACATAGTTTTTGAAACTTTTAAACTCCATATTCAAACTATTCAAAATGTTTTGAGTTATGTTGTTTATGCCCATAGGAATAATCAAAAATGCAGCTTTTGCAAGTAGATAACCACTTGTTGTGTTGTTGAACAAAAAGGTTCCAATTTCTTCTCCAAGTCCCAAATATATAGGGACAAAACAAAAACATATAAACAAAGTAAATGTTATTGCCGACTTGATTTGTGTTTTCAATTCGTCTTTATCATTTTTTACAACATTTGCAGATATTTCAGGTATGAGTGCAGTGGAGTATGAGCCAATCAAAGTGTCAGGCAAAGTGAGCAGTGGAAGTGTCATACCGGTTATAATTCCAAAAAGGCCAATTGCTTGAGCCTCAGTGTATCCAGCACATTGCAATTCGTAAGGTATGATGATTGAAATCACGGGCTGAACTATGCTAGAAACAAGATGAAGAAGTGTTATTGGCAAACTTTGTTTTAGAACTTTTTTAAATTCTGCACCTGGCTTTCTCAAAACAGAGCCACTTTTAAAGTAGAATATTATAGAAATAAACATACTCACAAGACAACTTATTGTGTAACTTAGGCCAGCTCTTATTGCACCTACCATTGGAGTTGGAGCAGTAGTGAGTAGAACAAAAAACAAAATTAGTCTTGTTGCCTGTTCGCCAATTTCAGAAATACAATTTTGTATGTGTTTTTTTCTTCCCCAAAGTGCACCCCTAAAACTTCCATAAATCGCAGTAATCAAAATGCTTGGAGATAGACATAATATGATTGTAAAGCACTCTGTTGTTGTTGCATTGATAATCAAATCTTTTGCCAAGAACAAGATGATTTCCAAAACAATTGCACAACTTATTCCAATTATGAGTGATGAACTGACAGCCCGTCCTTCCATTTCTTTATCGTTTGTAACTTTGTATCTTGCCGATAGGTGTGAAATTGTAGATGGCAGTCCACTAGCAACAATTGTAACCAAGACATAAAAAAACGACTGTGCAATTTGATATGTTCCCAATGCTTCTGCACCTAAAACCCTTGAAAGCACAATTCGCATAAAAAAACCAATTGCTCGCATCAATAGTGAAAATATTGTGATTATAAATACTGACTTAAATATGTTTTTGATGGTAAAATTCTCCTTAACATATATTATGGTTTAATGTTTTGTAATATTATTTTTTTTGTTAATTTTTTTATAAAATTTTCATATATATAAATTGTATATGGAAATTCAAATTTTAAATTATAGTCAAATCAAATCAGTGTTTTATGAAGTAAAGTGCAATCAATCAATTGAAGATATAGCAAATCAGTTTGGAGTGCCAAAAGATTACATAACAAAAAACAATAGTGGGCAAATCTATGAAGGTAAAGTTTTGTTTATACCACAAACAAACCTAAAATCGCATATAGTAAAACCATTTGAAACAATTGAGTCAATATCAAAAAAATATGGTATAACAGTTGAAGAAATAATGTCAAAAAATAGTTTAAACAGCAACTATATTTTTATCGGTCAAAAGTTGTATCTGTAAAAAAAGCAACAAAAAAACTGCATTTTTTTTGATATTTATCAAATTTTTGCAGTTTTTTTAAAATTTATTTGTTTTTTTGTGATTCGTCAGCTTTTTTCATAGCTTTCAATTCATCAAGTTTTTCTTTGTATCTCTTGATTTCTTGATTTCTTTTTTCTGTCAAGTTGTCAAGTTTTTTTGTTATTTCATCATATTCATTTTGTAGTTTTTTAATCTCAGCAACATTTTTTTCATCTGCTTTTGCATTTTCAAGATTGATTTCTTCTGCAATGGAATATTGTTTTTTTGTCAACTCTCTTTTTTGTTTTGAAATTGCATTCAAATTGTTTTTGTGAGTTGTTGCGAGTTTTTTCATATTTTCAGTTGAGTAATCTTTTTGAATTTTTGCTTTTTTGTGGCTAGATTTTTTTGTGTATCTAACAATAAACATCACAACTGCAAACACAATTGCAACACCAAACACAAGAGAAGGAACAACTAGCCAATTAAATTCAAAAGTGTTTGTTTCTGTTTTTTTGTCTTCTTCTTTTTTTGTGTCAGTGTTTCCAATGGCAAGAACATTGTCAATTTCGCTATTTCCTTCCAAAACTTTTATGCCATTTGTATAATCGCTTTCTTCAATTTTTTCTATTGAAGTTGTAGAGTAGTAAGCAACTCCTGAAGTCAAAGCATTTTCACTACCAAGACCAAGTTCAACAGCAATATCACTACTACTTGTGCAGTTGATGTATATTGTGTATTTTTTCCACTCGTTATTGGTATCAATTCCAACAAAAGATGCTTCAATGCCATCAATGTTTATGCTTGCACCATAAGGATAAGCGGTTGTTGAATTTTTTGGATATACCAAGTTGACTTTTTCTTGACTAAGATTATTTGTTTTTATCCAAGTTTCAATTTTGTAGTAGTTTCCACTAGAAATTGAAACTTTTTGATTTGTTTTGTAGTAATAATAAACATCAGTTCCACTTTTTATCATCAAAACATTGCTATTTTGATTTTCAGGGAAGTTTGGATTTTCTAGAGATGACTCATTGTATCCATTTTCTGTTCC
>CAMOHL010000083.1 GCA_946615295.1 uncultured Clostridia bacterium | reverse complement strand
ACCCAAAAATTTGCATTGCTTGCCATATGATTGTAATTGATTGTCTTTAACCCAAGTTTTTAGAGTTCTTGCATTTACAAATCCACTGTTTATCATTCTTGAAACAACACTATTTGCAAGTGTTGAAATAACTTCCTTTACTTCTTGATTTGTTGTCAAATCTTTGTAGCAGGTTGTGCTGTTGCCTATTGACTTTGGTGCAACAAAATCATAATACTTTCTAACATCATCATGGCCTATACCATTGCTATATTCATACATAACAATTCCATTTTTGCCAAATTTTTGTTCCAAAAATTCTTTTTTTAGGTTTGCAAGTTGTCCTATTGTAAAAATACCCATGGAATTCAATTTTTTTGTTGTTGCCGGGCCAATCATAAGCAAATCATTCACTGGAAGTGGCCAAACAACTTGTTTGAAATTGTCTTTTGAAATGACCGTTGTTGCATTTGGTTTTTTGAGATCACTCCCAAGTTTTGCAAAAATCTTGTTAAAACTAACTCCAACACTAACGGTTAGTCCCGTTTCTTCAAGAACTCGTCTTCTTATTTCATCAGCAATTTCAACAGGAGTGCCCATTATTTTGCTGTTTGTAACAT
Organism: uncultured Clostridia bacterium; assembly: GCA_946615295.1. GTDB lineage: Bacteria > Bacillota > Clostridia > Christensenellales > UBA1242 > UBA9845. The sequence continues at coordinate 3,664 of CAMOHL010000083.1, read as the reverse complement.
CAAGCCAAGATTCATCAATAGAAAATGGTTCAACCCTGTCAGTATAGTCTAGCAAAATTTTTCTAACCTTTTTTGAAAATTCAACATACAAAGGAAAATTAGGCAAAACGGTTACTAGGTTTGGACAAAGTTGTTTTGCCTGCCAAATTGCCTGCCCAGTTTTTACACCCATATCTTTTGCTGGATAATTTTTTGCAAGCACAATCCCATGTCTTTCTTCCACACTACCACAAACGGCAACGGGAAGATTTCTTATCTTTTCATTTCTCAAACATTCACAACTTGCAAAAAAGTTGTTTAAATCAACATGTAAAATATCTTTCATATAACCTCGAACATTTGTTCTATATTATTATAAGATATTATTTTTTAAATATCAAGCATTTTTTTTAAATTTAGCATAAAAAAACTAAATATTACACAAAATAAAAAAAATTTACAATAATACTTTAAATTTGTGAATATAAATGTTATAATTATGAATATGAGAAGAGATCAACTACTGAAAATATTAAAAGTTACTATAGTCGGCACAATAATCATTTTGATTGCTGAAGGTATTTTTGATATCCCTGCAATTTCCAATTGGTTTTCAAACTTGATTACAAGTAGTTCCGGTATTGCATTTTGGATAACAATTTGGATTATTATGTTTTTGCAGGTAACTGTTTTAAATATTCCTGCCTATGTTATATTAAGTGCTTGTGCTCAAATTGGTGTCAAAACACTGAGTTTCAAGTATATTGCAATTGTGTTAAGTGCATATATGGCTGGTTGCTTACTTGCATACTGGCTCGGTTGGAAATTTGGAAAAAAAGCAGTCAAATGGTGTGCTGGAAGTGATGAAGATTATGACAAGTGGTCATCAGTGCTAAACAAAAAAGGAAAGATATGGTATTTTTTAACAGTTCTGTTCCCACTATTTCCAGATGACCTACTTTGCCTTGTTGCTGGTGCAATAAACTTTGACTTTGGATGGTATACTCTTGCAAACTTTGTTGGAAGAGGAATCGGTCTAACAACAATGGTTGCTGTGATTGAACTTATCAACTTTGCAAGTGGTGGTTTCCCAATACTATTGATTGTTTGGGCTTTGGCTTTGATTGCCGAAATTGTTATTTATTATGTTGTAAAAGCAAAATATAAGACAAATGAAATTGAACAAACTGATGATAAAAATAAACAAGAAGCAGAAAACTCAAACACACAAAATGATGATAACAAAAATGATGGTGAAACTGTTTTAAAAAAAAATGATAAAAAAACCACAAACAATCAATCTGAACTAGAAAATCAAAAAATAAGTAAAACAGATAAATAAAAAACAAATTTTTAGAAAATAAAAAATAATCAAAAAGCTAAATTTTGATTATTTTTTTGTAAACAAATTATATCCACATTTTGGACAAATCGGCAAAATTGATTTTGTTTCTAAATATACTTTTTGCCCACAATTATAGCAAGCATACACTCCTTCTTCTTGCATAGTTTTTGAGCTGTATGTTTGAAAAACATTTTTTCTGTCCGTTCTATTTTTATCAACCATATAAATATTTTTTACCGAATATTTATTTTTAATCAATATGTCTATAATGTTGATATTTTGCAAAAAAAAATATATAATAACATTATGAAATTATATAAGTTTAATCCAAAAATAAATGGAAATGTTGCCGAAAAACCAGAAATTCAACTACTAAACAAAATCACAACTTTTTTGCTAGTATTTTGCTTACTGTTTTGTTTTTTAGCACTAATCACGACTTCAACATATTTTTATGCAAATGTTGATGGCAAAAGTATGTTCCCAACAATAAATTCCGTAAACGAAAATGATATTGCCTACTACACCAAAACAAAACTAGCAAAAAAGGGAGATGTTATTATTGTTGACTATGGTTTTTCAAACAAAAATTTTAGAGCAATAAAAAGATTGATCGCAACAGGTGGCGACACTGTTTGTTACTATAACAATCATATTTATGTGAATGGTGAAGCCATTGATGAACAATATTTGATTGATGATTATGAATATCTAAAAAACAACACTGATATTTTAAAAAATTCAGGCTATTTGACAGCTGAAGATTGGCTTGAAGGCGGATACCAATCAAGCAAAGCAAAATTTGAAAATTTTTGTGCAAAATTGGTAAACAACTCTTTGAGTGAATACGAAAAAAAATCAACATTTCAAAAAAATTATCAAACAGATTACTTGGGCAGCATTGTTTACAACTCAGTTATAGACAGTTATGTGTTAACAATTCCAGAGGGATATATATTCTTTTTGGGCGATAATCGTGGTGGAAGCAATGATAGTAGTTCACTTGGAATTGCCGAAGAAAAATACTTGGTTGCAAAAGTTGACTTTGTGGCTGATGAAAATGCAACCATTTTCAGCAAATTTACAAGCCAAGTTGTGCATTTGTTTTCTTGATGCTAATTAAAAAAAATAAAAACTATGAAGCAAAATAACCGTTTCATAGTTTTTTTTATGATATTAAAACAAATTAAAGTTTTAATGAAGGGTTTGGAGATACAGTCAAGTCATAGCAAATATTATTATTTAAAATCAAATTGTTATACCCTTCAGCTGCAATCATTGCACCATTGTCAGTGCAAAGAATAAGTGCAGGATATGTCAATTCTATGTTATTTTTTTCGCAAGCGAGTTTCATTTGTTCTCTCAAATAACTATTTGCAGCAACACCCCCAGCCATTGCAACAGTTTTGAAACCATATTCCTTTGCTGCTCTAACAACCTTTTCAACAAGCATATCAACTGCTTCGTGTTCAAAACTACAAGCAACATCTTGCACATTGATAACTTCATGGTTTTGTTCTTTTGTATGCAAATAGTTTATTACTGCTGTTTTTAGTCCACTATAGCTAACATTATATGTCTTGTCCAAATCACTCTTTTTTGTAAATTTTATGTTATATTGTCCATTTTTTGCTTCTTTGTCTATTTTTGGTCCACCCGGATATCCCAATCCAACAACTCTTGCAACTTTGTCAAATGCTTCACCAATTGCATCATCAAGTGTTTGACCAATCAATGTGTGAGTTAAGTAGTCATCAATTCTCAAAATTGCAGTATGCCCTCCACTGACAACCAAACACAAAAATGGTGGTTTTAGTTCCTTGTTTTGAATATAGTTTGCACTGATGTGTCCCTTTATGTGATTGACAGCAATCAATGGTTTTTGAGTTGAATAAGCTAGGCCTTTTGCAAAATTGACTCCAACCATAAGAGCTCCTGATAATCCTGCACCATAAGTTACTGCAATTGCATCTATATCATCAAGAGTGATATTTGCAGTTTGCAAACTCTTTGCCAAAACATTGTTTATACACAAAATATGGTTTCTACTTGCCACTTCTGGCACAACTCCACCAAATCTTGTGTGAATGTCAATTTGACTTGCAATTTCGTTGCTTAAGACTTCTCTACCATTCTTTACAACAGCAATGCTGGTTTCATCACAACTACTCTCTATACCCAAAACATAAATATCTTTTTTATCTTTTACTTTTTGTTGAATATCCAAAACTTTTTGTTTTACAATATCTTCATATTTTTCCATATTTTTGATTATACTCCAATTAAAAAAAAATATCTAGCAAAAATCATATATTAAGTCATACAAACTACATTTCAAAA
>CAMOHL010000082.1 GCA_946615295.1 uncultured Clostridia bacterium | reverse complement strand
TATGGTTCCTTAGCTCAGTTGGTAGAGCAACAGACTCTTAATCTGTGGGTCCGGGGTTCGAGCCCCCGAGGGATCACCAATAAAACTCTTTATAGGCTCCCGTCGTCTAGCGGTTAGGACACTGCCCTCTCACGGCAGTAACACGGGTTCGAGTCCCATCGGGAGTACCAAAGCTTCAATTTAGGTTGAAGTTTTTTTATTGATATTATTTTACAAATTATCGGATAATTTGATTTCAGTTATTGTTATGGCAAATATATATTATTTATGCCAATAAAAAAGATGTGTCAATCCACATCTAAGTTTGACCTTTCAAAAATAGGATCACTCAAAAATTCTTGTATTGTCATATTTAGTGCATCACAAATTTTAATAAGTGTGTCTAGTCTAATACTTTTGTATTGTTCGTGCATAATGTTGTTTATTGTTGATTGACTTGTTATCATATTTCTGCTCAACTTATATTGAGTTATACCTTTTTCAAGCATAATCTTACTCAATTTTTTTGCAATAGCTGTTTGAGTTTTCATACTAATCTCCTATATTTAGGATAGCAGTATTTTTTTAAAAAATACTACTTAAATAAGTATCAATATTTAATTAAACAATGTTAAAATTTAATTGATAGATTATATACAAAGGATAACTGTGAAAAAGATTGTAAATTTTAGGCCACTATTGTTGATATTTTTAACAATTGTTGCCACTATCTATTCAACACTCAAATTGATTGTTGGAAATTATATTCCAATGATTATTTTTGCTATATTTGCTTTTTCTGTTCTTATTATTTTGATTATTTCACTTATAAAAAGGAAACAAACTTTCAACTTTTTGAAAATGTTTGATATAAAATCTATAAAAGTTTTCAGTTTGCTAATTTTTGTTGCAATAATTATTACATCATCACTCACAATAATAAACTTTAACATATTCAACAATCGTGAACTCAAAAGTGGAGATTATGAAATTTCTGCAAGAGTAAAAGAAATAACTGTCAGCGATAACAGCACATATCTACTCTTAGACAATGTTGTTATCGACAATCAAAGCAAGTCATACAACATAGAAGCTGTTTGTGGCACAAACAACTTTAAAGTTGGCGACCACATAAAGTTTAGTGGTTACTTGTCAAAGAAAAATTTGATAACAAACAAGTCTATAAACACAAATATTATCAAGCTCAAAACTTTTTACTATGTAAGTATTGACGATGATAGTTTGCAAATAAGCAACGGCAAAGCGAGCTTTGTTGATGGAATAAAAGATAGGTCAAAAACAATTTTGGCAGAAACAATGAGTGAAGAAAATTCAGGATTTGCATTTGCCACAATTTTTGGAGATAAATCCCTGTTGAGTGATGAATACTATGACATTTTCAAGAATGCAGGGCTTGCTCATATTTTGGCAGTGAGTGGAATGCACATTGGATTTTTGGTTGCAATAATCACTGGTATTCTACAACTTTGCAAAGTCAAAAAGAAATATAGATTTATTGCTGTTGCAATCACTCTATTGTTTTACAACATTCTATGCAATTTCGCACCAAGTGTTTTTAGAGCATCAGTTATGAGTTTGTGCTTGCTTTTGGGTTTGGTGCTTGGTGAAAGAAATGACAGTTTGTCAAACATTTCTCTTGCAGGCATAATCATTTTGATTGTTCAACCACTCTACTTTTTTGATGTTGGCTTTTTGCTATCTTTCAGTTCTGTTGTTGGAATATTGATGTTTTCAAAACCAATATCAAAACTATTTGGAAAACTAAAATTTCCAAAATTCTTGAACTCTTCAATGTCATTAACAATCAGTGCAACGATTGGAACAATACCATTTGTTTGCAAATACTTTGCAAAGTTTGCACCAATTTCAATAGTTAGCAACTTGATTGTGATACCAATATTTTCACTTATGTTTTCAGTTCTTTTGATTTCACTATTTGCAAATCTCATTTTCAATTTGCCATTTATGTTGACAATTTCAAACTTTTTTGTGAATGTGGTTGCAAATATGAGTTTGCTTTTTGCAAAGTTTGGAATGATAAACACCATAAATTTTGACAATTTGTCAATCTTAATTTATTACACCATTTCATTCATCGCAAGCAAATTTGTTATGATGACGGCAAAATCAAAAATTTTGTGCAGTTTGAGTTTGATTGTTTTATTATGCTCTACTCTTTCAATATTCAACATAAATCAAGAAGTTTTGCCTGATATTGATATTTGTGCAACAAAGACAAGTAGCAACGGGCTCATATTCAAAACTGACCAAGACAAAATTATACTTTCTGGAATTGATGGTGGACCATATAGATTTTTGGGCATAAAAAGTATGTTGAATGGTTTGCGACTCAAAAAAATTGACTATCTTTTAGTTTTTAATTACAAAGACACAATGCAAGACAATATTTGTGAAATTGCAAAGAATTATGCAGTTGACAACATTATTGTTTTTGGCGAATATGACAACAATAAAAAGTTCTATTTGGCTAACACTATATATTTTGTAAACAACATTCAATTTTCTGCAAGTCAAAACATACAAATTGACAATTTTACATTCACAACATTTGACAATGGCGAGTCAACAAAAGCAGTATGTTTTAAACTTGGTGAAACAAAATTTTTGCAAATACTGCAAAACCTAACAAAAACAGAAATTGCCAACTACTCATTTTTTAGACAAACTTTCAATTTCTGTTTGGCAAACACAATATATGACAAATATCTTGACCTATATTCTAGCTTGTTTTTAGCAAGACGAGGCGAAGTAACCACAACAACAAAAAATTTGGAATTTATTGATAGGAGTAACTTGTGGACATATAAATTAAAATATGTTAAAATATGATTATGAAATTTGTTGAACTAAAAAAACATTTACAATCAAACAATATATATCATTGCTACAATATTTTTGGTGATGATAGCTTTTTGATTGATTCCAGCAAAAATATGTTTTACAAATACTCAAACATAAACAACGAATTCGACAAAATTATGCTTTCTGCTGAAAACTTTAACCCATCAAATATTTTGAGTATGCTAAACACTCCTTCATTTTTTGGTGGAAACAAAGTTGTTGTTTTGAGCGGAGTTGACAAACAAAAAAACAAAGATGTTTTAAAGCTTGTTGAAGATTACTCAAAATGTCCAAACCCTCAAACAATTTTTTTGATTGTTTCAAATGAGCAACTTTTTGATGAGAAAAAGTTTGCCGACAAAAAGCAATATATTTGCTATGTGGATTGTGGTAGATTAGAAAAAAACTTTTTGATCGCTTGGATAAACAAATCTCTTGCAGAAAAATCTGCAACAATGACAGACACTGCAAAGCAACTTTTGATTGACTACACAAATCAATATTTGTCTAGAATAAGCATAGAACTTGACAAACTGATTGCCTACTCAAATGGAAACATTGTTGACGATGATGTAAAAAATATTGTTGAAAAGAGTTTGGAATATAGCATATATGAGCTTACCGAAAATCTCGCAAATGGCAATAGCGAAAAATCCTTAATACTACTAAACCAAATGATGCAAGACAAAAAGAACTCGCCTTTTGTTTTATCCCTTATTCAAAATCATTTTAGAAGAATGTTCTTTTCAGCAATATCAACAAAAACAACTGCACAAATTGCAACCGAACTCGGTGTTAAAGAATTTGCAATAAAAAAAGCAAAACAATCAGCAAATCTATTTAGCAAAATTGATCTAAAAAACATTGTTTCACTTTGTGATGAGTTAGATTACAACATAAAATCAGGACAAACAAACTATCAAAATGCAGTATATTTTTTGGTTATGTCTATCTTAAATTTGAACAAAAATTCAAAAAAATAGCAAAAAAAATCAGTTTTTTTAATAAAAAAATGTAAAAATTCATAAAAAATAAACAAAATTTGCAAAATTTTTAATCTTGCAAATTTTTTTGATAATATTTGAAAATTATCATTTTTTAATAATCACTATTTGTTTCTAGCAACAGCTGAATAGTAAATGTTACTACATAAATCATAATTGAAATTTTTTAAACAAAGTTTGCAGTTTGATAAAATGACTGTCAAGTCCATTTATAGTTATCTTTTATAAAAAAATAAACAGACTATTTAAAGTCTGTTTTTGCTTGGTGCAGATGAAGTGGATTATGTGAACGAACCCTCACTTGTGGGGGTGGCAAACAAAGTTTGCTGTGTGATGAAATCACACTCAAGTCCCAAGTCAAACAAGCATAAAAAAACAACCGCTGCTCCGGTTGTTTTGCTTGGTGCAGATGAAG
>CAMOHL010000081.1 GCA_946615295.1 uncultured Clostridia bacterium | reverse complement strand
ATTCAACTTGTGTAAATTCTTGCAAATGGCTTGCATCCATACCTTCGTTTCTAAAGCATTTTGCAACTTCAAAAACTCTTGGAAAACCACCACAAACAACTTGCTTTAAGTATGTTTCAGGTGCAATTCTTAGGTTGCAATCTTTGTCAAGAGCATTGTGATGTGTCAAAAATGGCTTTGCACTTGCTCCGCAAACAGCACTTTGAATGATTGGAGTTTCAACTTCCAAAAATCCATTTTTTTGCAAGTAGTTTCTAATAAATGCAACAAGTTTGCTTCTTCCAACAAAAACTTTTTTTGTTTCGTCATTTGAAATCAAATCCAAATATCTTTGACGATATTTTGCTTCGGTGTCAATAAGACCATGGAATTTTTCTGGAAGTGGTTTTTGTGCCTTTGAAAGTAGTTCAAACTTTTCTGTTCTAACAGTGAGCTCTCCAGTTTGAGTGAGATATAGTTCACCTTCAACTCCAACAAAATCTCCAATGTCTAGTTGTTTTTTGAAAAATGTATATCTTTCTTCATCAAGTTCGTTTCTAGAAAAACTTACTTGAAGTCTATCAAAAACATTTGCAATTTTTATGAAAGAGAATTTTCCCATAACTCTTTTGAGCATAACTCTTCCTGCAACTTTAACTTTTGAACCAACTTCAAGTTTCAAAGCATCAGTCAAGCTGTGAGTAATTTCAAATTTGTCAGCATAAGGGTTTATGCCTTGCTCTTTGAGTGCCTTTATTTTTTCCTTTCTAATATCTTCTTCTCTAAACAAATCTTGTGTTATTTCCATATTTTTCTTCCTTTAAATTTTTGTCAAAGAAAACACTTTTTTGCTGGTGTTATTCCTTTTTTTACCATAATATATCATTTTTTTTATTAATAATATAATTATCTTTGATATAATATCAAAAAAAACACACAAAGTCAATCAACCTTTGTGTGTTTGTTAGTCAAATTTGAATATTTTTTTGTATATCTTTTGATTAAACAAAACTTTTTGCAAATAATTCTCCGTTTCTTGATATGGAATTTTGTCAAGCAACTTGCCATCTTTTGAATATTCACTGTTTTTAAGCCAATCATTCACAACAGTTTCGCCTGCATTGTATGCACATATCACCACTTTAATATCATCAAACTTTTTTGATAAATATTTCAAATACTTTGTTCCAAGTTCTATGTTTGTCTGTGGCTCAAAAAGTTCTGTTTCAGAAATTGGACTTTTGTTTTCTAGAGCTAACATATAGTTTGCTGTTGAGAGTTTGACCTGCATAAGCCCTATTGCATTTGCTGTTGATTTTGCATTTTTGTTGAATTTGCTCTCTGCCTTTATCACAGCAAAAACAAGAGATGATGAAACATCATTTTGAGTTGCACTTTCAAAAACAAAATTCTTGTAGTCTGTTTTGAAACTCAAAAAAAATATTGTCAAAAAAAGCAAAACTATCAACACCAAAACAAAGCAAAAAAACAAAATGGTTTTAGCAATATTTCCCATAAAACTATTTTATGAAACAATTTAAAATTTAATCATTAGATAAGCACTTTATTTTTGTTTTATAACAAATGTGATTTAACAGCAAAATATAAAACAAAATTATGCAAATCATAGACAAAAAAGCAAAAATAATATATAATAGCACTATGCAGATGTGGTGAAATTGGCAGACACGCAAGTTTCAGGTACTTGTGGAAGTTAAATTCCTTGTCGGTTCAAATCCGACCATCTGCACCATGAAAGAACAATTGGTTTGATACATGTTTGCACTTGTCAAGCAAATGTAGACACGTATTAAACCTTTATTTATTGTAAAAAGGGGTTTTGAAATGTTATTAAGATTAACAAAAGAAGAAGAAATAGAAATCATTACTAAAATCTCAATCGATGCATTTCATAGTGATTATTTAGTAGGACTTGAGCCTAATGATGGTCCACCAGATTATGATAGTGTAGAGTGGCATAAAATGATGCAATCAGAGTCTCATTTATACAGTTATTTAGATGATAACAATACAATTATTGGAGGTGCTATATTGTTTTCATCAACTGATACACTTTATATTGGTAGAATTTTCATATCTCCTGAATATCAAGGGAATGGTTATGGAATAAAATTAATGAATGATATAGAGAAGATGTTTTCTCATATCACATTATTTAAATTAGATACACCTTTGAACAATGCTAGAACCAATGCCCTTTATAAGAAATTAGGGTATGTTCAAACTAATATAGAAGGTGATTGCGTTTCTTATGTAAAAAAATTATAACGAATTAGATAATTGACAAGAATTATTATCTTGGCTTCACTTTGTATCAAAATACTAGGTGCAACACAACAAAAATACAACATAAAACAAAATACCCTCTCAGGATATTACTCCTAAGAGGGTTTTTGATTTTAATTTTGTTTTGTAAAAATTTGAATTACTATTTTTTGAATTTCTGTTTACTGAACGATAATACAAAATAATGCCTTATTACAAATATTTTAATCTATCATATCAATATAATTATTAGCTATTTACTAAAGAAATACCAACTATTAGTGAGTGTTATTAGCACAATTTAACTTTTTTATATTTTCAATTTGCTGGATTATACAATCCATAGATTTTGTCATTAGTTTCTGTGATGAGAATAATTCCGTTTTGAGTATAGTCAACGGCATTGCCATTTTTGTCAACTTTTGTTTCATAAAAACTAAAAGCCAAATTCAATTTGTCGCTGAGTTGCATTTTTGAATTATCAACCACAATTTGAACCCCACTTCGCATATTGACAAGCAATCTGTTCTTTGATTCGTAGTCAAGTTCAATGCTGGCAACTTTTTCTTTTATGAGAGTATAATCATTTTTCCATTCTCTAAAACAATCAAACAAAACTGTCAAATAGTTGTCATCAGTTTTAAAAAAATCTCCAACTTCAACGGTTTGACTTGCAAGTCCACTGTTTTTCACTTCAATTGCATTTGAACTGTTGTTTTGATACACTTGAACAATTTTTAACACCTTCAAATATTCATCGGTTATGGCATACTTGTTGTTTTCTAGTTTTATCACAAAGCATTCCTTTCTTTCAACAGCATTGACAACAAGTTTGTTTGGAAATTTTGTTTCTATGTTCACAACTCTCAAATATGGGTTGTTTTTTTCAAGTTCAGCAGTATATCTTTTTTTGTTTGAAAAGAAAATGCTTTCGTTATACTTAAAATCAACCGACTGAACAATATCACTTTCAGTCCCCGACAAATTTTCACTTCCATCCAAAAATTTGACTTCGACTGATTTCAAGGAAAAAACTGTGCTTGACAAAATTACAACCACAGCCAAAAATATAAATATTGATAAAAATATTGCCAATTTTTTGTTTTTCACTTCAGTATCCTATTCTTTCAATTTCAGCACCAAGAATAGACAAGTCATTTTCTATATGGTCATAACCCCTGTCAATATAATGAATATTATCAATTGTTGTGTAACCGTCTGCATTAAGCCCTGCAAGAACCAATCCTGCACCTGCTCGCAAATCGGTTGCTGACACATCAGCACCACTCAATTTTTCGACTCCCAAAACTGAAGCATAATTGCAATTAACTTCAATTTTTGCACCCATTTTGACAAGGTCTGGCACTTGCTTGAACCTGCCATCAAAAATTCTTTCATAGATTTTGCATCTACCTTTGCTCACTGCCATAAGCGACAAAAATGGACTTTGCAAATCTGTTGGAAATTTTGGAAAAACTCCAGTTGTTATGCTTTTGAGTGAATGACATCTACTTGTTGCTGTCAATCTTATTTTATCATTTTTTGCAGTTATATTGCAACCACAAAAGGCAAGTTTTTTTAAACAACTTTGCAAATTGTTTGGAGATATGTTACAAATTTCAACATCTCCACCTGTGATTGCTGCCCCAACAAGATATGTCCCAGCAACAATTCTATCTCCAATTGGCCTATATATTGTTGAACCAAGTTTTTTAACGCCATAAATTGTTATTTGATTTGTGCCAGCACCAAAAACTTTTGCTCCCATAGAATTCAAAAAGTTTGCAAGGTCGACAATCTCTGGCTCTTTTGCACAATTCTTTAGAACTGTTTTTCCATTCAACAAAACGGTCGCCAAAATCAAATTTTCAGTTGCACCAACGGATTGTTTTTCAAAAACAATTGTTGATGGTTTCATATTACTGCCATCACAAAAAAGATATCCATGCTCTTCAACAATCCTAACTCCCAACTCTTTCAACCCTTTCAAATGCAAGTCAATTGGCCTACTGCCAATATTGCAACCACCGGGGTA
>CAMOHL010000080.1 GCA_946615295.1 uncultured Clostridia bacterium | reverse complement strand
CTCCAATAAAAACAACCAATTCAATGGTTGTTTTTTGTTGCACAACTTGGGCTATCAATAACAGTTTTTTAAGTTTATTTATTACTTACAAATATTTTTATTGAGATAGTTTAAATAAAATACAAAACAAATCAAATCAATGAGTTGTTATTTTTTTGTTTGAGCAAAAAATCAAACAATTTAACACTAATAAATCAATCTTCATAAAAAATTATATGTATTCACGAAAAGATGCCATTGAATATGCAAAAGAGTGGTGGAATGGCAGAAATCCTGTTTATCACAACTTTGACGACTTAGGTGGCGATTGCACAAATTTTGTCAGTCAGTGTTTGTTTGCTGGTGTAATCCCAATGAATGTTAAACAGTATGGTTGGTTTTATTATTCCTTGAATTATAGAGCACCGAGTTGGACAGGGGTTGATGAGTTCTTTAGCTTTGCAATCACAAACAAAGATTATGTTGGAGTTAGAGCAAAGATTTGTGATTTGTATCAAATTGAAATTGGCGATGTTGTTCAACTAAAACTTACAGATGAAAGGGAATTTCATCATTCACTCATAATAACAAAAATTGATTCATTTGATTTTTCAGATATATTTGTTACTGGTCATTCAAACAATGTATACAACAGAAGACTTAGTAGTTATAGCATAAAAGACTTTAGATTTTTAAAAATTTTAAACTAGAACTTTTTTATATAATTTTATAAAAATATTGAAAATTTACAAAAAAACAGCAAAAAAAGCGAAAATTTGCTAAAAAATTGTAATTTTTTCTTTTTTTATTATTTTGTAACAAAAAATATTGAAGTTGAATAGTATGTTAAGTCGCAACAAATACAACGAGGAAAAATGATAAAAGCAATTTTGATTTTACTGATTCCATTTATTGGAACGACTTTGGGCTCGGCAATTGTTTTCTTTATGAAACGGAGCATAAACAAAAAACTTGAAAAGTTTTTGGGTGGATTTGCATCTGGAGTTATGATTTCAGCTTCAATGTTTTCACTTTTGTTGCCATCAATAGAAATGGCAAACAATCAAGGCATACCAGCATATATTCCAACTGCCGTTGGATTTATACTTGGAATTTTGTTTTTATTTTTGATTGATATATTTGTTCCTCACTTTCACAATGAAAGCAATTTTGTAGAAGGACCAAAAAGTAAACTAAACAAAAATGCAATGATGATTTTGGCAGTTACAATTCACAACATACCAGAAGGTATGGCAGTGGGGGTTATAACTGCTGGTGCATTGTTTCAAAACATTGGCATAACAATCGCAACAGCATTGGCATTATCAGTTGGAATTGCTATTCAAAATTTTCCTGAAGGAGCAATAGTTTCAATGCCACTTATGAGTAAAGGGTTATCAAAAACAAAGTCATTTGTTTGTGGTATGCTCTCTGGCATTGTTGAACCAATAGCAGGATTTATAACAATACTTCTCACAAGTTTTATGACAAAAATTTTACCATTTTTGCTATCCTTTGCGGCAGGGGCAATGATATATGTTGTTGTAGAAGAGCTTATTCCTGATTGTCAAAATGGTAATCATTCCAATTTTGGAACAATAGGAGTGGCATTGGGATTTGTTATAATGATGGTTTTGGATATTGCACTTGGTTAATTTGTTGTGAAAAAACTACCATATCAGTGGTAGTTTTTTTGTATATTTAGTTTTTTATGGCTGTTTTAAAAATTATTCATGTTGTTTATTTTTTTTAATAAGTTTTAAATAAAATTTACAATAAACAATCAACAATGTTTTTGAAAATGTTTAAAAACTAATAGTTTGTTTTATCCAAAATGTTGTTATACATTTCATATAATTTCAAGCACTCGGTTCTATCCATTTCAACACACATATCAATCTTTTTTTGTGGTATTGATTCTTCAAATTGTTTATCTCTAAAACCTATAATTTCAGTGTCAGTTGTGTTGCAACCATAATAAACTTTGTCTATATTTGCCCAAAGAATTGCACAAAAACACATAGGACAAGGATATCCTGTTGTGTATATTTCACAACCAGACAGGTCAAAAGTTTTCAATTTTTTGCATGCCTTTCTTATTGCATCAACTTCTCCATGGCATGTTGGATCATTGTTTGCAACAACATGGTTATGGCCTTTGCTTACAATTTTTCCATCTTTAACAATAACAGCACCAAAAGGGCCCCCATGCTTAGCAAGTATTCCTTTTTCTGCTTCTTTTATTGCAATTTTCATAAATTTATTCATACATATAACCTCAATAATATTATACTTAACTTTAAAAAATAAATCAATTTTTGTTAACAATAAAATTAGTTTAAAAAAATAAGCAATTTTGCTTATTTTTTGTTTTCATACAATTCTTTTATCGCAACAAGCAAGTCATAAAATTCTTGTCTATCTTGTTTTGCTTGTTCAAAAAGATTTTTGTCGTTTGTCTTTTCATAGTAGTTTGCAAATCTTCTTTCGTCTAACAAATGTTCAACAAAATCTGTTGTTGGCTTTTGTGAGTCAATTTGCATAGGATTTTTTCCATTTTCAATCAAAGATGGATTGTATCTAAACAACTGCCAATATCCAGATTTCACCGCATCAATTTCTCTCTCGATGTTTTTGCTCATATCAATTCCATGATTTATGCAAGGAGCATAGGCGATGATAACACTCACACCATTATAGTTTTTTGCCTCAACAAAAGCATTGAGTGTTTGATTCATATTTGCACCCAAACAAACTTCTGCGACATAAACATTTTTGTATTGCAAAGCAGACAAAGCCAAATTTTTTTTGCTTGTTGATTTTCCACTTGATGCAAATTTGGCAATAGCTCCCCTTGGAGTTGACTTGCTTTTTTGTCCACCGGTGTTGGAGTAGAGTTCAGTGTCCAAAATCAAAATGTTCACATTCTCACCACTTGCCAAAACATGGTCAAGCCCTGCAAAGTCAATATCATATGCCCAACCATCACCACCAATAATCCAAGTTGATTTTGGAGTGATTAGGTCCAAATTCTCAAACAAATATTTTGTTTTGTTATCAGTATTATCTTTGTATTGGTTTTTTAAATTCAAAAGTTGCAAATAAATTTCGTTACATACATTATAGTTTTCAAAATTATTTAGCCAATTGTTTAAAATTTCACATTCTTGAGTATTGAACGAGTTTATATTTTCAGTAACAAAATTTCTAAAATTGTTTCTTCTTGCTGTTAAACTTTTATGAATTCCAAGTCCAAATTCTGCATTGTCCTCAAACAGTGAATTTGCCCATGCAGGTCCAAATCCCAAACTGTCTTTTGTGTAAGGACATGTTGGAGCGGAACCACCATATATGCTACTGCAACCGGTTGCATTTGCAATCACAATTTCTTTTCCAAAAAGTTGAGAGAGTAGTTTGATATATGGAGTTTCTCCACAACCAGCACAAGCTCCAGAAAATTCAAAATATGGTTTTAGATATTGAGCCTTTACCACTGAAAGTGGAATGTTTGGTATTTTTGTGTCGATATCTTTTGAAAAGTTATAGTTTTGATTTATGGTATCAAAATTACCTTCTTTTTCAACAAGTTTTATTGCATTTGTTGGACAAACTCTTTCACATAGTCCACACGCAAGACAATCAGCAGGGGATACTTCCAAACAAAAATTCAAATCTTTGTCCAATTTTGATCTGCTTGTTTCAAAATCCTTTGGAGCAGTTTTTATTGTTTCATCACTAAAAAGTTTTGCTCTCAAAACTGCATGTGGGCAAACAAATGTGCATTTTCCACATTGCAAGCATTTTTCACTAAACCATTTTGGAATGTAGTTTGACACATTTCTCTTTTCAAGTTTACTTGTCCCAGTCTCATTTTGTCCATATAAGTTGACTTTTGAAACAGGCAATTCGTCGCCATTAAGGTCCAAAATTGGTTTTATATATTCATCAAAATATTTGTTGTTTGTTGAAATTTGCTCACTTTTTGCCAACTCACTCCAAGTTTTGTCAATATCAATTTTAACAATATTTGATTCTATGTTTTTTATTGATTTTATATTATCTTCAACAACCTTTTCGCCTTTTTTTGATAGGGTTGTTTTGATATACTCAACAGTTTTTTCTTTTGCTAAATTATAGTCAAGTAAATTTGATACATAGAAAATTGCCATTTGCATAATTGTTGAAATTTTTCCTTGCAAATTGTTTTCTATTGCAATTTTGTTTGCATCAATAGAGTAGATTGAAATGTTTTTGTTTGCAAGCTCAATTTTTATTTCTGGCATAATATCAAAGTTTTGATTAGTTGAATAACTAGAATTTACAAGCAAAATACCATTTCTTTTTATTTCTTTTGCA
>CAMOHL010000079.1 GCA_946615295.1 uncultured Clostridia bacterium | reverse complement strand
TTGCACTGTCAGCTCCTTCACCTTGCTTTACAATCTTGACCTTTGCTCTGTTTGCCCACTCATTGAGTTGGTCAGTTGCAGCAGCTCTAAAAGTATCGCCAGCAACAAGCATAACATCTTTTTTTTGAGATTTGTAATAGTTTGCCATCTTACCTATACTAGTTGTTTTTCCAACACCATTAACACCAATAATCATTATTGCAGTAGGATAAACATCTTCATATTTTTCGCCCTTATTCAAAATATCCAAAATTGTTCTTTTTAAAATATTGGTAAATTCATCTTGAGTTTTTATTTTTGCTTTTTTACATTCCAATCTAACTGATTCTATAATTTCTTCTGTTGTTTGAACTCCCATATCTGAACCAATCAAAATTGCTTCAAGGTCTTCAAAAAACTCATCAGTAAGTTCCCCTCTTCCAAAAATCATACTAATTTTTTTTGATAAAGCATCTTTGGTTTTTTTAAGTCCTTCGAATAAATTTTTAAAAAATCCCATATTTTTTCACCTTTTTGTTTGTTTTTTTTGATGTTTTTAATATTTTTTTGCAATTTAATAAAATTTGTTTACTTATGCAGCAGAATTGTCAACTGCGATTGCCTCTGAAAGTTTTACACTAACAACCTTACTAATTCCCTTTTCTGGCATAGTTACACCATACAAATTGTCGGCAAGTTCCATTGTTGGCTTTCTATGAGTGATAACAATAAATTGTGTTTCATTTGAAAACTTTTGAAGATATTTTGCAAATCTTCCAACATTTGCATCATCAAGTGCTGCTTCAATTTCGTCTAGCAAAACAAATGGCATTGGACGAAGTTTCAAAATTGCAAACAATATTGCAATGGCTGTGAGTGCTTTTTCTCCACCAGACAAAAGTGTTATGCTTTGCAATTTTTTGCCAGGTGGCTCAACTTTGATGTCAACTCCAGCATCAAGTTCATTTCCACTTTCACTTGGAATGAGTTCAAGTGTTGCATTTCCACCGCCAAACAATTCTTTGAACACTCTTCCAAAGTGATTGTTTATTGTGTTGAAACTTGTGTTGAATCTTGTAATCATTTCGTTTGCAAGGTCAGAAATAATCTTTGTAAGGTCATTTTCTGCCTTTGTCAAATCTGCAATTTGAACTGTGTAAGAATCAAATCTCTCCTGATATTCTTTGCTATCTTCAATAGCATTTACATTTACATAGCCAAGTTTATCAATTGAATGCCTTGTTTCGTTTGCTCTTTTTAGTCCATCTTGCAAATCATAATCTGCAACCTTATATTCCATTGCACTGCTATAATTTAGACCATATTCAGTCCAAACTCTTTCTTGCATATTTTCAATGTCAGTGTCAACTTTTGTGAGATTAACATTTTCTTGGAACAATTTGTCTTGGAGTTTGTTAATTCGAGTTGTAAGGCTGAGTCTTTCTTCATCAAGTTCTTTGAGTTCTGCCTGCAATCCTTCTTTATATGTTCCAAGACCTTCTAGTTTTGTTTTGACTTCTTCTAGTTTGTTGTTTGTTTCAATATAATCTGCATTTTGCATTGTTTCAGTCAATGCAATTTCAGCTTTTTTTATAATTTCAGCATTGCTTTCAATCTCTTGGTTTATTTGTTCAACCTTTTGAGTCTTTTGTTGAATATCATCATTTATTCTTTCTATATCCAATACAAGTGAGCTGTTTTCACTCTCAATACTAGCAATACTAACTTTTATTTCCAAAACTTTTGCATTATATTCATCTCTTTCTTTTTTAAGATTGTCAAAGTTTTGTTGTCTTTTTTCAATACTTTTGTTCGCTGATTGTTTGTTTCCATCAATACTAGTTTTTATTTCATCATTTTTCAAAATGTTTTTATCAATATTGTCAATTTCTGTATCAATCTTATTTATTTGTAATTGAATATCGTGCAAATTTTGAGTATTTGTCGCCAGCAAATTTTCATATTGCACAGTTGTTTCAGTCAATTTTGCAATTTCAACCAAAAGATTGTTTAAAATGTTTTTATCTGCTTCAATTTTTTGAGAATATTCCAAATCTTGTTGCTTGCAAATTTGAATTGATTTTGACAATTCGTCTCTACTTTGCTTTAATTTTTCAATATCTTTTGAAAGCTCTTCAATCTCGTTTTCTCTTCCAATAACACTTGTGATTGACTTATTTCTGCTTCCACCAGTTATACTGCCTTGTGGATTGATAACATCGCCATCAAGAGTAACAATTTTGAATGAATATCTTGTTTGTTTTGCAATTTTGACTGCAGTATTCAAATTGTCAACAATTGCAGTTGCGCCTAGCAAATTTTCAAAAATGTTTGATAGTTTGCTATCAAAACTTATCAATTCACTTGCAACACCCAAAAAACCACTTTGATTTTTGATGTCAGCAATATAAGATGAAATATTTCTAGGTTTTAGTGATGTTAAAGGCAAAAATGTTGCCCTTCCAAAGTTGTTTTGTTTTAGATAAGAAATAATATCTTGTGCTTTTTGTTCATCTGTTGTAACAATGTTTTGAACAGCTCCACCGAGTGCCATTTCTATTGCAACTTTGTATTGTTCTGGAACAGTCATCAAATTTGCAACAACTCCAACAAAATTTTGTTTTAGCTTTGCATTTTTTTCAGATTCCAACAGCAATTTTTTGACTGCACCATTGAAGCCATCAAAGTTTTTTTGCATATCTTCAAGCATATTCTTCCTTGCAACAAGACTTGCAAAACTACTGTTTGTTTCAACCAAATCTTCATTTAAATTGTTAAGCTTTGACTTGTTTTGATTGTATTTTTGAACTATTTCATTCAATTTATTCTTTAGTTCTTTTTCTTGTTCTTGCTTTTCGAGCAAGTTGTTTTTGCTTTCATCCAAAATTTGCTTGTTTGAATGTATGCTTTCTTCTAGTTTTTGCTTTGAAACAGTCAACTCTGTTTGTCTGTTTATGTTTGCAATTTTTTCCGCATTAAGTTTGCTTATGTCGGCCTTGATATCACTCAACTTGTCCAATGCTGAAATCATAAGCTGTTGATTTTGCTCGGCTTCGTCTTCACTTTTTGCAAGTTCATCAACAACTGACAAATACTTTTTGCTGATTTCTTCATTTCTTGACTTTAGGTTTTCTATTTCTACTTTGTTTTGAGCAATTCTGTCATTTTTTTGAGTTAAAGAATTGTTAAGAATTTGAATGTTAACTTCTTCCTCACTTAACTCATTTTCTAGTTTTTTTGCCTGTTCTTTTAGCAAATTTAATCTTTCCTTAACAATGTTTGACTCTCCACTCTTTCTTTCGAGCTGAACTGTCAAACTAACAACTTCATCATACAATTCTTTGATTGTCTTATCAATTTTTTGAATGTCGTCATAGTTTTTGTTGTAGTTAGCAATTGTTTTGTCAAGTTTTTCCTGCTTTATGTCGATTTCTTCAACATAACCATTTATTTTTGTAGAAATCTCTTGTTTTGCAAAAGATGCATTGTCATATTGGTATATGTAATTGTTGATTTCAAGCGATTTGAGTTCTTCCTTGAGTGCCAAGTATTTTCTTGCTTTTTCAGCCTGATCTTTTAGAGGATTGAGTTGTCTTTCAATTTCAATCAAAATATCTTTTAGACGGGCAATATTTTCTCTTGTTCGAGCAAGTTTCCTTTCGCTTTCAAGTTTCTTTTCCTTAAACTTTGAAATTCCTGCTGCTTCTTCAAAAATACCTCTTCTGTTCTCTGGCTTACTGTTTACAATTTGGTCAACCTTACCCTGTCCAATAATAGAATAGCCATCACGACCAATACCAGCATCGTGCAAAATTTCAACAATATTTTTTAATCTGCTTTCATTGTTGTTTATGAGATACTCACTTTCGCCGCTTCTATACAACTTTCTTGTCAATATAACTTCACTATAGTCGATGTCAATATCTCTGTTGCTGTTATCTAGAACAACTGAAACTTCGGCATAACTCAAACTTTTTCTTGCCTGAGTTCCATTAAAAATGACATCTTGCATAGATGAACCACGAAGAAGTTTGCTTGATTGTTCTCCCAAAACCCAACGAATTGCATCGGCAACATTACTCTTTCCACAACCGTTAGGTCCAACAATTGCTGTTATACCATCATCAAAATTTATCACAGTTTTATCTGCAAAACTTTTAAATCCAATAAGTTCAATTCTCTTTAGTCTCAAGATATTTCTCCCTTTTGCATAATCTTTTTTATTATATCACAAAAATATCCTTTTGCAAAGACTATAAATATAATTTTATAAATTTATTATTTATATTAGCCAATCCGTTATGCAATTAATTTTTTCAAAACATCTATCAAAATGTTTTTGAAACTTTTTTATAGGATTTTAATTCTATGTCATAATTTAAATAAGCATCAAAATAGTAA
>CAMOHL010000078.1 GCA_946615295.1 uncultured Clostridia bacterium | reverse complement strand
AGATTCAAAATGGTGGAGATGATGGGGGTTGAACCCATGTCCAGACAAACATCAATAGTTCTTTCTACATACTTATTTCATTTTGTTTCTTGACCAAGTTGCAAATGAACAAAAGCAATTTTGACCAAAGTTCTATTGTCAGATTTCAAAAATTAGAACAGCACATTTGAAAACTTACTCACTAACTAATACTCAACAATTTTCGTGAGGCAAATCATCGAGCAACGAACTGCAAATTAAGCAGCTGCATAAGCCATTCTTGGGCTTGCATTTATATTTAGGTGCTATTGTTGACTCAGTATGCCCTGAGATATGCTTGAAACCACATCCATAAGTCTGTCAAATCCGTGACATCCCCATATAATTATGATATCACAGACAAAACAATATTTCAAGTTTTGTTGATGTAAATTTTTTTAATATTTTGTTCTTTTGGTAAATATCTTGTTTCTTTAAGAATATTTTAAGACAAAAATACCTTTTCTTAAACCATATTGTGTGATATAATCAAAATAGAGTAGATTATGAAAAAAACAAAAAAAATACTGATTATTTTATTTTCAATATTGTCAAGTTTGATTGTGGTTGCATTGATTTCTGCATACTTTTTGTTTTTGCATCACTACAAAGGCACAAACATTGTCAATGAGTGGAGCAAAACAGATGAGTTTAACATAGAATCCATTGCAACAGTTGAAAAACAAAAAGATAAGGACTTTGTTGTTTTGAATTTGGCAGATGTTCAAATGTGTGATTTGGAAGATATCTTTCATTTTTCAACAATAAAAAGCGAAATTGACTATTTGGTCAAAACAACAAAACCAAATTTGATAACCCTGACAGGCGACCAAACTTGGAGTAATGAAAATTTGATAAGCTTAAAAGTGCTGATATCATGGCTTGATTCTTACAAGATACCTTATGCCCCAGTGTTTGGAAATCACGATTACGGCAATCAAAAGGACTCAGCTGTTGCCAGTCAAAACTTTTGTTGTGATTTGTATGAAAAAGGAAAATATTCACTTTTCAAAAGGGGCCCTTCAAACCTAGGTGCTCTTGGAAATTATGTTTTTAATATTGTAGAAGATGGCAAAATATTCAAAACAATATATATGCTTGATTCGGGTTATGAAGACAAAATAACAGACCAACAAATTGAGTGGTTCAATTGGAATGCTGATGGAATAAAGAGTGCAAACAATGGCGAATATTCACAGGGTATGGTATTTTTTCACAAGCCACTACCTGAATATGCAACTGCATATAGGCATTATTCATGGGATATGAGTGATGCCGAAGCAATAGGGGAAGTATATCAAAATTGGTCAATGAGTGGTTCTATGCAAAATGGCTTTTTTGACGCTGCAAAAAGCAAAAATGTTGTTGACATAGTTTGTGGACATCAACATGGCAACAACTGGACAATAAAATATCAAGATGTTCGACTAACATTTGCCCTAAAGACAGGTGAACTTGGTGGATATTATAGCGATGAAACAACATATTTGAATGGTGCAACTGCTTTTTGTTTGAGTGAAGATTCCACTCAAATTCAAAATATATTTGTTGATGAAAAGCAATTTCACATAAACGGTTCGCATAATGATTAAATTTGCAATCAGTATTGCCACAAAACAAAAAATATATTATAATTATTAAAGTAAAAGATTTGTTTTACAAATTAGCCATTCATACAAAGGAGAAATATATGAATTATCATTTTTTTGATTATAAGTATAACATTCAAAATTTTAGTTCGGACTTATTCAGTGTTCCACACATAATCTTTATAGTTTTGTCTTTTTTGCTTGTGCCAACAATTTGCATTTTGCTTAGAAAGACGGAACATAAGAAAATTGAAAAATTTATAAAAATATTTTCAATAGTCATCACTGTTTTGGAACTGACAAAAATAACTTGGGAGTCATACTATGACATTTCAACAGGCAGTGGATTCAATGTTGGTGGAATATTACCGCTATACACTTGCTCACTATTTATCTACACAATGCTCGTTGCAGGTTGGGGAAAAGGCAAACCAAAAGATTATTCTCTTGCATTCATAACAACAGTGAGTTTAGTTGCAGGAGCAATAGGTATTGTTTATTGCAATGGTCTTAACTACTATCCATTTTGGACATTTGGAGCATTTTATTCAATGTTTTTTCATCTTTCAATGTTTGCAACAGGAATGTTTCTACTCATCACAAGATACAAAAAACTAGATTGGATTGATATGATAAAAGCATGGATACCAATGCTAATTCTCGCCTTGATTGCAACACCTGTCAACTACGAATATTCAGCTGACTATATGCAAATATATGAAGGTTCAGGCATACCATTTTACAAAGATTTTGCAAAAACACTTGCAGATAACCATTTGAGATTTGTATTCACAATCATAATGCTTTTGACATATATCCCACTTGCTTGTATTGTGATTGCAGTTTCAAAACTTGTTGAAAAAATTGCAAGCAAAACAAAAAAGTGAAACAATCAATAAAATCAAAATCTAAATCAACAATATTGGTTTAGATTTTTTTGTTTGTAAATTAAATTTTGTTGATAAGTAAAATGAATTTTTGATATAATATTCGTATGATTAAACTAATAATTTTAGGGATAATTTTTTTGTTCTTTTTGATCGGAATAATTTTTTCACTAAAAAGTTACAAAAATATGATTTCTGTCTATAATCTATATGATAATGAATTTGTGTATTGTGGACTTACGGGCTATCAATTTGCAGTTTTTGCCATTCAAAGATTGGGACTAAAAACAAGAATAGGGCAGGTTGAAAAAGATTTGGAAGATTGCTATATTCCATCAAAAGATGTCATATTTTTATCAAAGAGAACAATAAACAGTTCATCAGTTTCAAGCATTTGCATAACTGCTCACGAACTCGGACATGCTGTTCAAAACAAAAAACAAAGTGGTCTTTTTGTGCTCCAACAATGCTTGAATGTGTTGGGAAAAGTAAGTTTGGCACTGTTTCCAATTTTGCTTGTTACAGGCCTTGTTTTGCTTTTTGTGCCAGACAAATTTGATTTGGGACTTGTTTTACTCATCATCAGTTTTGCAATGCAGGTTATTGTAATGTTGCTAAAAATTTTTACAATACCTATGGAGATGGAAGCCAGCAAAATTGCATACAACTTTTTGAAAGAAAATGGAGTTTTGGTTGATGACGAACTCAAACATGGCAAAAAGGTGCTAAATTCAGCAATAGGAACTTATGTTGCAAGTTTGTTTATGCCAATAATCAAGTTTTTTAGATTTTTGAATAGAATATTTAGGAGTTAAAATGGAGTATTATCAATATTATTTGATGGGTATTGTGCTTTTGCCAGCCATTTTGTTTGCTGTTATTGCTCAGGCAAGAGTAAATTCAACTTTTGACAAATATAGCAAAGTCGCTTCAAGCAAAAACATACCAGCATATATGGTGGCAGAAAAAATGCTCGAAAAAAAAGGAATTAGAGATGTTGTTGTAAAGAGAGTGTCAGGCAAATTGACTGACTATTATAGCGACAGTGAAAAAGTTGTTGCTTTGAGTGAAGATATATATAGCAGTTCAAGCATTTCTGCAATTGGTGTTGCGATGCACGAAGTTGGCCATGCAATTCAATATGCCGAGGGTTACAAAATGATTATGGTTAGAAATTTAATGATAAGAACAAGCAGAATTTCTAGCATTTTGCTATGGCCCCTTGTGGTTATTGGTCTCATTTTCAATTTAGCTGTTGTGGGTGGTGGCTTGTTTGGTCAAATTTGTCTTTGGGGTGGAATAGGATTTTTTGGTATTTCAATACTTCTAAATTTGGTTACACTGCCTGTTGAATACAATGCTTCAAACAGAGCAAAAGAACTGATGGAAAAAGAAGGAATTTTGACAAAGCAAGAAACTCAATCAGCAGCAAAAGTTTTGAATGCTGCAGCACTAACCTATGTTGCATCACTTGTTGTGTCAATATTCTATCTTGTTCGATTTTTGCTTGTTGTGTTTTTGAATAGCAGAAGAAGAGACTAAATGATATAAAAAAAACAGCATCTATTAAAATTTTCTATTTTTGTTTATATTTTTTGTATAAGAAAAAAATCAGAAGATAAACATTAAACCAGCATTTTTGCTTTATTGTCTAAAAAACAATTTAAAAAAAATATTATAAAAAAAATACCGAGTTTTCGGTATTTTTTGTGGAGCTACTGAGCGGGATCGAACCGCTGACCTGCTGATTACGAATGTTTATACCTACCTATCCTTGAAGATATGACCTACCACTCATTTTGTCCAGCAATAACTGACAATTTTGCATAGGCAAAAAAAATAGGTGTATAAACTTTTTGAGTATTTTACACCTACCATACACCTACAATCAACATTTAGGTCGTTTTTTACTAT